>NZ_JAYSBG010000016.1:0-22050 GCF_041915505.1 Rhodoblastus sp.
AGGAGCCGTTCAGCCCGGTGGTGCGGCAGGGCGACGATCGCTGGTTCAATCTGGTGAAATGGACCCATTTCGCTCTGCTCGACGCCGAGGAGCTGGGCGTGAATATGCAGAACGTCATGGCCCAGCGCCAGTCCGACAATCCCGAATTGCGCCGTCTGCTCGGCGTCGAGGGCGATTATGGCGCGGCGCTCGGCCTTCCCGCCGATTGGGTCGTGCGGATCATCCGCGCCGTCGGCAATTACGGCGAGATTTTCGAGCGCAATCTGGGCAAGGATTCGCCTTTGAAGATTCCGCGCGGGCTCAACGCCCAATGGCGCGACGGTGGGCTGCATTACGCCCCGCCGGTGCGGTGAGGGCGCCATGACCGGGCGCGCCGCGCGGCGCTGGGCGATCCAGGCTGTCCTCCTGCTGGCGGTCGGCGGCCTGTTCTGGCTGGCTTTCGCCAACGCCAGCGCCAATCTGGCCGCGCGCGGCATTCCGACGTCCTTCGCCTTTCTCAATCAGGTCGCGGGCTTCAGCCTCAACCAGAGCGTCATTCCCTTCACGCCGCTGTCGTCCTATGGCCGCGCTTTGCTGGTCGGGCTGATCAACACGCTGCTGGTCTCCGCCTTGTCGGCGGCGCTGGCGACGTTCATCGGCTTCGCGGCCGGTTTCGCGCGGCTGTCGCGCAACTGGGCGCTGGCGCGGCTGGCGGGGTTCTATGTCGAGACGATCCGCAACCTGCCGCTGCTGCTGCAGATCCTGTTCTGGTATGTGGCCATTCTGTCGCCGCTGCCGCCGCCGGACCAGTCGCATCATTTCGCGGGCTTTTTCCTCAACAATCGCGGCCTGAGCCTGCCGGCGCTGTCCTTCGCCAACGGCTGGCCGGCGATCGACTGGCCTTTTTTTGACGCCGCCGTAAACCGTTACAATGTCGAAGGCGGCCTGCGCCTGCCGCCCGAGGCCTGCGCGCTGGTGCTTGCGCTCTCGCTCTATACCGGCGCCTACATCGCCGAAATCGTGCGCGCCGGCGTCAATTCGGTGGCGCGCGGGCAGAGCGAGGCGGCGGCGGCGCTGGGCCTGAGCGCGGGCCAGACGCGGAGTCTTGTCGTCCGTCCGCAGGCCATGCGCGTGATCACGCCGCCGCTGATCAGCCAATATCTGGCGCTGACGAAAAATTCCTCGCTGGCGGCCTTTGTCGGCTTCGCCGATCTGATGCAGGTGTCCGGCACCATCCTCAACCAGACGGGCGCCGCTTTACAGGTGATCGCCATCGACATGGCGCTCTATCTCGGCCTGTCGCTGGCGACGCTCGCATTGATGCGCTGGTACGAGCGCCGCCTGAGCTGGGGAGGGCGCGCATGACGGAAGGTTTTGTCCGCGCCGAACCAACGCCACAGCGCCCGCCGCCCAAAATCGCGCGCTCGCTCGCCACGCTGGCGCGCGAAAACCTGTTCGGGGACTGGACCTCCGGCCTGATCACATTGGGCGTGCTGGCGCTGGCGGTTCTCGTCGCGCCGCCGTTGTGGCGGTTCCTGATCGCCGACGCGGTCTGGAGCGCGCCGGACGGCGCCGCCTGCCGCGCGCCGGGGGCCGGCGCCTGCTGGGCCTATATCGCCGCCAAGGCGCCTTTCTTCTTCTATGGCTCCTATCCGCCCGACCAGCGTTGGCGGGTCGATCTCGCCTTCGCCCTGGCGGCGGCGCTGATCGTCTGGCTGCTGTGGCCGCGCGCGAAAGGCAAGGGCTGGGCGGCCTTCGGCTTTTTCGCCGTCCTGCCGGTTGTCGGCTTCGCTTTGCTGAGCGGCGCGCCGGCGCTTGGCCTGCCCCGCGTCGGAACCAATCTGTGGGGCGGCGCCATGGTCTCGCTGCTGGTCGCTCTGGCCGGCATTGTCGTGGCTCTGCCGGGCGGCGTGCTGCTCGCGCTCGGCCGACGCTCCGAGCTTCCGGCTTTGCGCTGGGTCTGCGCGGGGCTGATCGAATTCGTGCGCGGCGTGCCGCTGATTGCGGTGCTGTTCATGGCCAACGCCATGTTGCCTCTATTCATGCCGCCGGATTGGGCGCCGGATCGCCTGCTGCGGCCGCTGCTCGGCATCGCTCTGTTCGCCTCGGCCTATATGGCCGAGGTCGCGCGCGCCGGGCTTAATTCGGTGCCGCGCGGACAGGCGGAGGCGGCGCAGGCGCTTGGCCTGGGCCGGGTCGCGACCCTGCGCTTCGTGGTGCTGCCGCAGGCGCTCGCCGCCGTCATCCCGGCCATCGTCAATAATTTCGTGGCTTTGTTCAAAGACACCACCCTGGTGGCGATCGTCGGCATTTTCGATTTCCTGCACACGGTAGATACGGCGCGGCTCGATCCGAAATGGGCGGGGCCGACCATCGCCGCCACCGGCTTCATCTTCGCCGGCCTGTTCTATCTGCTGTTCTGTCTGGCGATGTCCGCCTATGCGCGCGGCGTCGAGCGCCGGCTGGCGGCGGGGCGCCGGCAAGGCGGCGCCTGAATCCGTCATCCGGAATTCTGATCGTTGAATCAAGCGCCAAGAACCATGCGCAAAGTCACTTGGCGCGGGCGGCGCCATGGTTAAGATTGCCCGGCCGTTTGGGCAAAGGGGGATTGACGGATGAAGAAATATATCGCGGAAGCCATCGGGACCGGCGCGCTGGTCTTTCTCGGCTGCGGGTCGGTGACATTCAGCGGAATGGGCGCGGTGCTCGGTTCGGGAACGCCCTTCGCCCCGCTTGGCGTCATCGCCATCGCCATGGCCTTCGGCCTCACGGTGACGGCTTTCGCCTATGGCGTCGGCCCGGTGTCGGGCTGCCACGTCAATCCGGCGGTCTCGGTGGGCGCCTGGGCGGCGGGGCGGCTTTCGACCGGCGACCTGATTGCTTATATCATTTCCCAGTGCATCGGCGCGATCATCGGCGCGGGCGTGCTCTATACGGTGCTGTCCGGCCATAATGGCGGCTGGGACCTCGCCAAGGACGGCCTCGGTCAGAACGGCTGGTCGGAATATTCGACCGTCTCGGCCTTCATCGCCGAATTCGTCGGAACCTTCCTGTTCCTGGTCGTCATTCTCGGCTCGACCTCCGACAAGGGCGCCACGCCGGTCGCCGGCGTGGCGATTGGCGTGGCCTTGCTTGTCATTCACATCAACCTGATCCGCGTCACCGGCACGTCGGTCAATCCGGCGCGTTCGCTCGGCCCGGCTTTGTTCGTTGGCGGCAAGGCGCTGTCGCAGCTCTGGCTGTTCTTTGTCGCGCCGGTGCTCGGCGCTCTCGCGGCCGGCGCCTTGTTCCGCGGCAAGATCCTCGAACCTTAAGAAAAGACAGCCGGTCGAGCCTTGCTCTGACGGGGCGCCGCGTCTATAAGCGCGGCGCCTCTTCTTTATACGGAAATCCGCTCCATGGCGCTCCAACGCACTTTCTCCATCATCAAGCCCGACGCGACCCGCCGCAACCTGACCGGCGCGATCAACGCCAAGATCGAAGCCGCCGGCTTGCGCATCGTCGCCCAGAAGCGCGTGCACATGACCCGCGCCCAGGCCGAGACCTTCTACGCCGTCCATAAGGAGCGCCCCTTCTTCGGCGAGCTTGTCGAGCAGATGTCGGCCGCGCCGGTCGTGGTCCAGGTTCTGGAAGGCGAGGACGCCATCAAGCTCTATCGCGAGGTGATGGGCGCGACCAATCCCGAAAAGGCCGATCCGGGCACGATCCGCAAGGACTTCGCGCTGAACATGGGCGAGAATTCGGTGCACGGCTCTGACGCGCCGGAGACCGCCGCGCAGGAAATCGCGCAATGGTTCGCGGGGAACGAAATCGTCGGCTGAATTTGACGCCAAGATTTCAATTCTGTGACGCCGGGCTCCAGCCCGGCGTTTTTGTTTGCGCTTACGGATTTGCTGCGCCGCAGCAAAATAATCGAGACGATTTATTCTGAAACAAATCCGAGCAAATCGGCGAAATTGTCTAGTTTTATGAACGAATATATGAAGTTTATATCGAAACTATGAGATAATATATATGAAATAAAGTTGTATAGAAATAAAATATAAGAAATGATATAGATAAATAAATGCGATAATTAAGCATAATATTATACGATTAGTTTTGTCATTATTGTGCCTAATTTGTCCGTGCATGGTGCCTCATCGTCAACAATACGGAGGTGCATGCATTGAAGAAGCTAGCTGTTGCGTGTGCGTGTCTCGGCGTTTCATTCCTTTCTTCACCTATTCAGGCTCAGACCTGGTCCGGCTCCGCGTCCTATTATTCCGGCAAGGGACGCACCGCCAGCGGCGGTCATGTCGGCGCCATGACGGCGGCGCATCGCACGCTGCCTTTCGGCACCAGGGTCGTCGTCACCAATCTTCATAATGGCCGCTCGGCCACGGTCACGATCAACGACCGCGGGCCTTTCATTCGCGGCCGCATCATCGACGTCTCGAAAGGCGCGGCGGATGTTTTGGGAATGCGCCAGTCCGGCGTCGCCCGCGTTCGCGTCTCGACGCTCTGACCCTTTCAGAACACAATATAGCGTTTTCGAGCGAAGTGGATGCCGGTTCGCGTAAAGAAAACGCGTCAAAACAAAAAGTTAGGTCATTTCATTGTTTCCATGAAACAATGAAATGACCTAGAACCCGACAGAACTGCAAAGGGCCGTCCCGAGAGGGCGGCCCTTTTTTCGTCAGTTCTTGTCTGGGAAAAAGCGCGCCTCGATCCGATGCGCATAGGCGAGCAGATTGGGCAATTTCCCGATCTCCTCGCGCGTCGCGCATTCGAACGTGGGGCTGAGCGCCGCCAGGGCGAAAGCGCCGAGCGTGGCGTCGGCGCCGTGCGGTTCGTCGCCGAACAAAAAGGGCTTGTCGCCGAGCAGGGTCGCGACGGCTTCGAGGCTGCGCCGCGCCAGCAGACGACGCTCTTCCGGCGTATGGCGAAGCAGGCCCTGCGCCCAGGCCGCGTTGCGAATCTTCCGGCGCACCATGGCGCCGATCAAGGGCCGCAGGGGCGCCGGCGCGGAATCGAAAAAGCGCGCCGGCCCGCGCGCGAAATTGGCGTCATCCAGCCAGCGATCGGCGACAACCATCCAATAGAGCTGGTCCTCGCACAATTTTTCCAGCGCCCAGCCGGTGGCTTTCTGCTCCGGCGTCAGGCCGGCGTCGTAATCGAAGCCGTATTTTTTCTCGATGTGAAAGCGGATGAAGGTCGAATCCGCGATGATCTGGCCGTCGTCTTCGATGAAGGGCAGCTTGCCCTTGGGCGCCTTGAAGGGAACGTCCCTCTTGGTCGTGAAATCGAGGCCGGCGATCTTGAGCAGCAGAATGGCCTTGGTCACGAAAGGGCTGGCTTCGGGCAGGCCGAAAGCGGGTCCGAAGGTGTGCAGCGTGATCACGGGCGCCTCCTGTCGGCGACAAGGTGAAACGGCCGCGTCCAAAGGTCAATGCGTCGCGGGACGCGTCAGCCCGCCGGCCAGAGCAGGGGCTCGGGCGGCGGCGCCGCGCTCTTGGTCAGGACCCGCGCGCCCTCGACCCGCGTCGCGCCGCCGGCGACCAGTTTCAGCGCCAGCGGATAGATGCGATGCTCCTGCGCCAGCACCCGCGCCGCCAAGGCGTCCGGCGTGTCGTCCTGCAAGACCGGCACGGCGGCCTGGACCACGATCGGCCCGGCGTCCATTTCCGGCGCCACGAAATGCACGGTGGCGCCGTGGATCTTCACGCCGTCCGCCAGAGCGCGCTCATGGGTGTGCAGGCCGCGATAGGACGGCAGCAGGGCGGGATGAATGTTCAGCATCCGGTCGCGCCATTGCTCGACGAACCAGGGCGTGAGCAGGCGCATGAAGCCGGCGAGGCAGACGAGGTCGATCTGATGGCCGAGCAGGGTCTCCTGCATGGCGCGCTCGAAGCCTTCGCGATCCCGGAACAGCTTGTGGTCGAGCGCCGTGGTGGCGATGCCCTGCGCGCGGGCGTAATCGAGCCCCGCCGCCGTCGCGATATTCGACAGCACCAGCGCGATTTCCGCAGGATAAGCCGGATCGCGCGCCGCCTCGACCAGCGAGCGCATATTGGAGCCGCGCCCCGAGATCAGAATGGCGACCCGCTTGCGCTTTGACGTCACAGCGCGAGCTTTCCGTCGAAGGTCACGCGCTCGCCGGGCGCCGCGACGACATGGCCGATCCGCACCGGATTCTCGCCGGAGTCGCGCAGGGCTTCTTCCGTTTCGGCGGCGCGCGAAAAATCGGACACTACGATCATGCCGATCCCGCAATTGAAGGCGCGCAGCATTTCGCGTTCGGCGACGCCGCCCGTCGCCGCCAACCATTGGAACACCGGCAGGACGGGAATGGCGTCGAGATGGATCTGGGCGCCGAGGCCCTCGGGGAGCACGCGCGGAATGTTCTCGGGATAGCCGCCGCCGGTGATATGGGCGAAGGCCTTGATCGTATGGGTTTTCCGCAGGGCTGCGAGCAGGGGTTTCACATAGATGCGGGTCGGCTCCAGCAGCGCCTCGGCCACGCTCTTGCCGGGCGCGAACGGGGCCGGGTCCGACCATTTCAGCCCCGCGCGCGCGACGATCTTGCGCACCAGCGAAAAGCCGTTGGAATGGACGCCGGAGGAGGGCAGGCCGAAAATCACGTCGCCCGCCGCGATATTGCGGCGCGGCAGCAGGTCGCCGCGCTCGGCGGCGCCGACGGCGAAGCCGGCGAGATCATAATCGGATTCGGCGTAGACGCCGGGCATTTCGGCGGTCTCGCCGCCGATCAGCGCCGCGCCGGCCTCCAGGCAGCCGGCGGCGATGCCGCGCACGATTTCGGCGCCGGTTTCGGGGTCGAGCTTGCCGGTGGCGAAATAATCAAGGAAGAACAAGGGCTCGGCGCCCTGCACCACGAGATCGTTGACGCACATGGCGACGAGGTCGACGCCGACCGTGCCGTGAATGCCGCTCTCGACCGCGATCTTGACCTTGGTGCCGACGCCGTCATTGGCCGCGACCAGGATCGGATCGGAAAAGCCGGCCGCCTTGAGGTCGAACAACCCGCCGAACCCGCCGATCTCGGCGTCGGCGCCGCGCCGCCGCGTGGCGCGGACCAGCGGCTTGATGAGATCGACCATGCGGGCGCCCGCGTCGATATCGACGCCCGCCTGGGCATAGGTCAAACCCGCCGTCTTGTCGCCTGCCTTGGTCATGCGCGATCCTTCTGCTGCGAGGTTGCTCTAGCCGCTCGCGCCGGCGCTGGCAAGGCGGCGGGTCTTGTCGGTGGGTCTTGCGAGCAGGTCTTGCGGGCGTTTCCGCCTCGGCCCATAGTGAAGGCTCGGCCGCGCCTCCTGGATCGTTTCCAAGTGAATCGTCCAAAGCAAGTCGTTCCAACCAATCAATAAAGCGCGCCGGCCGCGCGAATCGCCCGCCATGACTCGAAAATGGTTCGCCTTTCTGCCCAATCTCATCAGCCTCGGGCGGCTGGCGCTGGTGCCTGTCAGCGTGGACATGATCGCGACACGGCGCTGGCCGGAGGCTTTGGCCATTTTCCTGGTCGCCGGACTGTCCGACGCCATTGACGGCTGGATCGCGCGGCGTTTCGACCTGCGCTCGGAACTGGGCGCCTATCTCGACGCCATCGCCGATAAAGCCTTGCTGGTCTGCGATTATGTGACGCTCGCGGCGGTCGGGGTCCTGCCCATGGCGCTCGCGCTGCTGGTGGTCACACGCGACCTGATGATCATTGGCGCGGTGATCCTGTCCTGGCTGCTCGACCGTCCGATGGAGATCCGGCCGCTGTGGATATCCAAGGCCAATACCTTCGGTCAGATCGGCTTTGTCGCGGCGGTTCTGGCGGCGCTGGCCTTTGGTTGGCCGCTGGGCATGTGGGTCTCGGCGGGGCAATGGGTCGTCGCAGCATTGACCTTGGCCTCGCTGGCGGCCTATTTCAGACGCTGGGTGACGCATATGAGCGCCTGACCCGGGGAATGGTGCCCATGCGAGTCGAATGGCAGATCGCCTTCTGGCTGTTTTTGCTGATGCTGTTCGGCTTCGCCTGCTTTCTGTTCGCGGGCGTGATGGCGCCCTTCATCGCCTCGCTGGCGCTCGGCTATGTGCTCGATCCGGTGGTGACGCGCCTGCAGCGGCTGGGCCTCAGCCGGCTGGCCGCCACTCTGGTCATCCTCGTCATTTTCCTGCTGCTGAACGCCTTCCTGATCTTCGGGCTCGGCCCGATCCTTGGCCGGCAGTTGATCGGCTTCGTTGAATCCCTGCCGGATTATGTCACGAAGCTGCAAAGCCTGATTTCGGATGAATTGGCCGGCCTGTTGCAGTCCTATGGCGGCGACTGGCTCAAGAAGCTCGGCATAGACGCGCCCTCGACCGCCGACGGCGTGCAGAAGACGCTCGGCGGCTTCATCGGCCAGGCCGCGCAATATCTCGGCAATTTCCTCAAATCGATCTGGTCCGGCGGCACGGCGCTGGTCAGCATGCTGGCGCTGGTCATCGTCACCCCCGTCGTGACCTTCTATCTGCTGATTTCCTGGCCCGAGATGGTCGCGACGATCCGCAGCCTGATCCCGCCGCGCTACCGCCAGACGGCGTTCGAAATCTCGGCCGATATCGACCGGGCGCTGGCCGGGTTTCTGCGCGGGCAGTCGCTGGTCTGCCTGTTCCTCGCGGTCTGGTACAGCGTCGGCCTCACTTTGATCGGGCTGAATTTCGGCTTCTTCATCGGCATTTCCGCCGGCTTCCTCAGCTTCATCCCCTATGTCGGCTCGACCAGCGCTCTCGTCTTCTCGGTCATTGTTGCTCTGGTGCAGGGTTGGCCGCATCTCGGGCTGCTCGGCCTCGCCATTCTGGTGGTGGAATCGGGCCAGTTCCTCGAAGGCAATGTGCTGTCGCCGAAACTGGTCGGCGAATCGGTCGGCCTGCATCCGGTCTGGCTGATTTTCGCTCTGTTCGCCTTCGGCAGCCTGATGGGCTTCACCGGCATGATCCTCGCGGTGCCGCTGGCGGCGGCGATGGGCGTGGTGATCCGCTACGCTGTGAAGCGCTACAAGCGCAGCGCCTTGTTCCACGGTCTCGATCCGGACGCCGCATGACCGGCCAATTGCCGCTCGATCTTCCGCATCGGCCAAGCCATGCCGATGAGGATTTTCTCGCGGCGCCGTCCAACGAAAAGGCGCTCGCCCTGTTGCGGCTGTGGCCCGATTGGCCGCACCGTCTGCTGCTGCTGACGGGCCCCAAGGGCTCGGGCAAGAGCCATCTCGCCGCGATCTGGGCCCGCCGAGCCGGGGCGCGGCTGTTGCCGGCGCGCGAACTCGCTCTTGAGGGCCTGCCCGAACTGGCGGCGGCGCCGGCTCTGGCGATCGAGGACGCCGACCGCCCGCCGCTGCGGGAGACGGAATTGTTTCACCTCATCAATCTGGCGATGGAGCGCGGCGTTTTCCTGCTGATCACGGCGCGGAGCAATCCCGACGCCTGGGGATTGGCGACGCGGGACCTGCTGTCGCGGCTGCGCCGCGCGCCGGCCGTCGCGCTCGAACAGCCGGACGATTCCTTTCTGCGCGCGATCCTGGTCAAATTGTTCCATGACCGGCAGATCGCGGTGGAGTCCAGCCTGATCGACTTTCTGATCCCGCGCATGGAGCGTTCGTTCGAGACCGCGCAAGGGATCGTCGAGGCGCTCGATCGCGAGGCGCTGGCGCGCGGGCGGCCGATCACCCGCGCTCTGGCCGCCGCACTGCTCGCCGCTGCGCCGGAACTGGCGGCGCCCGGCGACGAGGACGCAAATGATCGTGATCCGGATGATCGCGATAGAAGTGATCGCAATCATTGACGGCTTGTGTCGTCTCGGTTGGAATCCGTCACAGAAGTTTCATACTAACCGGCCGAAATAGGCGGACGAGGATCCATGACCGAGGCGATCGAATCGATGCAGAAGCCGGAGCGCCAGCCGGGCCGGGAGCCAGGTCAGGAGACCCTTGGCGGCGAGGCTCTGCGCCATTCGCCCAAGCGTTTCGTCAATCGCGAATCGTCCTGGCTCGAATTCAACCGGCGCGTTCTGCTCGAAGCCGGCAATGAGGCGCATCCCCTGCTGGAGCGCGTGCGCTTCGTCTCGATCTCGGCCAATAATCTCGACGAATTCTTCATGGTGCGCGTCGCCGGCATTCGCGGCCAGTTGCGCAGCGGCGTCGAGACCCCGTCCGAGGACGGCCTGACCCCCGCCGAGCAATTGCCGCTCATCAACGCCCGCGTGTCGGAACTCGCCGAGGAACAGGTGCGGCTGTGGCGCCAGTTGCAGGACGAGTTGAAGGCCGAGCACATCCTGTTCGTCGATCCCGCCGAGTTGAACAAGACCGAAAAGCTGTGGCTGGACGATCATTTCTTCCTGCACATTTTCCCGGTGCTGACGCCGCTCGCGGTCGATCCGGCGCATCCCTTCCCCTTCATTCCCAATCTCGGCCTGACTTTGGCGCTCGATCTGCTGCACTTGCAGACCGGCGCGCGCATGAAGGCTTTGGTCCGCATGCCGAGCAAGATCGACCGCTTCATCCGCCTGCCCGACGCGCCCGCCGGCGGCGCGCGGCTGGTGCTGCTGGATTCGGTGATCTTCACCCATATCCAGAAATTGTTCCCCGGCTATACGGTCAAGGCGCGCGGCGCCTTCCGGGTCATTCGCGACAGCGATCTCGAAGTCGAGGAAGAGGCGGAAGATCTGGTGCGCCTGTTCGAGACGGCGCTGAAACGGCGCCGGCGCGGCTCGGTGATCCGGCTCGAAACCGACGCCCAGATGCCCGCCGACCTGCGCGCCTTCGTCGCCGAAGAACTCGACGTCCAGTCCGAGGAGATCATCGCGCTCGACGGCATGCTGGCGATGAAAGATCTGTCCGAAGTGGTCGGCCTGCCGCGCCCCGAGCTGAAATTCGTCTCCTATGCCCCGCGCTTCCCCGAGCGCGTGCGCGACAATGGCGGCGATTGCTTCCTGGCTATCAAGCAGAAGGATCTCGTCGTCCATCACCCCTACGAATCCTTCGACGTGGTGGTGCAATTCCTGATGCAGGCGGCGCGCGACCCGAATGTGGTCGCGATCAAGCAGACGCTCTATCGCACCTCCTCCGACAGCCCGATCGTGCGGGCGCTGATCGAGGCGGCGGAAGCCGGCAAGTCGGTCACGGCGCTGGTCGAGCTGAAGGCGCGTTTCGACGAGGAGGCCAATATCCGCTGGGCGCGCGATCTGGAGCGCGCCGGCGCGCAGGTGGTGTTCGGCTTCATCGAGCTGAAGACCCACGCCAAATTGTCGATGGTGGTCCGCCGCGAGGGCGGCGCGCTGACGACCTATTGCCATATCGGCACCGGCAATTACCATCCGATCACCGCCAAGATTTATACCGATATTTCGCTGTTCACCGCCGAACCCGCCATCGGCCGCGACGTGTCGCGCATCTTCAACTTCATCACCGGCTATGCCGAGCCGGCCGGGCTGGAGCGGATGGCGGTTTCGCCGATTTCGCTCAAGCAGAAGCTGCTCGATCACGTCGCCCAGGAGATCGCCCACGCCAAGGCGGGCCGTCCCGCCGCGATCTGGGCCAAATGCAACGCTTTGGTCGATCCGGAAATCATCGACGCCTTCTACGAGGCCAGCCAGGCCGGCGTCGCGATCGAACTGGTGGTGCGCGGCATCTGCTGCCTGCGGCCCGGCGTGAAGGGCCTGTCCGATAACATCCGGGTGAAATCGGTGATCGGCCGCTTCCTCGAACATTCCCGCATCTATGCGTTTGGCGAGGGCCACGGCCTGCCGCATCCCAAGGCGGCGGTCTATATTTCTTCCGCCGATCTGATGCAGCGCAATCTCGACCGCCGCGTCGAAGCCTTGATGCCGGTGACCAATCCGACCACCCATGAACAGGTGCTGGAACAGATCCTGGTCGCCAATCTGATCGACAACCAGCAATCCTATCGCGTCCTGCCGGACGGTTCGAGCGTGCGCATTGAACGCGGCCCGAACGAGGAGCCCTTCAACGTGCATAAATATTTCATGACCAATCCGTCTTTGTCCGGACGCGGCAAGAGCCTGAACGAATCCAGCCCCAAGAGCCTGTTGAAACGGGCGGGGCGGGGCTGACATGTTCAAGGCGCAGGGAAGGCTGCCGGGCGCGCGCCCGGTGGCCATCGTCGACATCGGCTCCAATTCCGTCCGTCTCGTCGCCTATGAGGGGCTGACGCGCGCGCCGACGCCTCTGTTCAACGAGAAAGCCATGTGCGCCCTCGGCAAGGGCGTCGCCACCACCGGCGAACTGGCCGAAGAGGGCATGAACAAGGCGCTGGAGGCCCTGCGTCGTTTTAAAAAGCTCTGCGAATTCATGCAGATCGAGGACATCCGCCCGGTCGCCACGGCGGCCGCGCGCGACGCCAGCAACGGCCTGCAATTTCTCGCCGCCGCGCGCGAGGCGATCGGCCGCCCCATCGAGCTGATCCCGGGAGCGCGCGAGGCGGAACTGTCCGGCTTCGGCGTGATCTCGACCTTTCACCAAGCCGACGGTGTGGTGGGCGATCTAGGCGGCGGCTCGCTGGAACTGATCGACGTCAAGCACAATGCGGTCGGCGACGGGCTGTCGCTCAAACTCGGCTCGCTGGCGCTGATGGACGCCTCCGGCCGCTCGCCGAAAAACGCCTTGCGCATCGCAAGGCAGCAATTGGCCGAGGCGGCGCCGCTCGATCATTTGCGCGGCCGCACCTTCTATGCGGTCGGCGGCACCTGGCGCTCGCTCGCCAAGCTCCATATGGCGCAATGCAATTATCCGCTCGACGTCATGCACGGCTATGTCATTCCGGCGCGCGACGCGGCCGATTTCGCCTCGCTGGTCGAGCGCGTCGACACCGAATCCCTGGTCGCTGTCGGCGCCATTTCCGAGCAGCGCCGGCCGGCTTTGGCCTATGGCGCGGTGGTGCTGGAGGAGATCATCCGGCGCGGCAAGCCGGGCCGGGTGGTGATCTCGATCGGCGGCTTGCGCGAGGGCCTGCTCTACGAGCAATTGGACGATGAGGTGAAGGCGCGCGACCCGCTGCTGGAAAGCGCGCATGAATATAACATCCTGCGCTCGCGCGCGCCGGGCCATGGCGAGGACCTGATCCATTGGAGCGACGCCTTCATGGCGTCGAGCCATATCGACGAGACGGCGGAAGAAAAGCGCCTGCGCCACGCCGCCTGCCTCTATGGCGATATCGGCTGGCGCACCTCGCCGGATTACCGCTCCGATCTGGCGCTCAACCTGCTGGCCAATTCGCCCATCGTCGGCGTCGATCATTCCGGGCGCGCCTTTCTCGGCATGGCGGTGGCCTATCGCCATCTCGGCCCGGGCGAGGAAATCAGCCCGCAGATCCGCGGCCTCGCCACGCCGCGCCTGATGGATCGCGCGCGCATTCTCGGCGCCATCCAGCGCGTCGGCTATATCGTCTCGGCCTCCGTTCCGGGGATTCTGCCGCGTACGAAACTGCTGTGCGTCAAGGGCAAGGTGGTGCTGACGCTGCCGCGCGATCTGGCCGATCTCACCGGCGACCGCCTCAACAGCCGCTTGAAGCAATTGGGCAAATTGATCGGGCGCTCGCCGTCCATCGACATCAGATGACCGCGCGAGCGCCCCGCGCGGAAACCACCCTGCCGCCAGGCGAACTCGCTCTCGCCTTGCTGATCGCGGCGCTCTGGGGCGTGAGCTTCGTCGCGATCAAAGCGGGGGTGGCGCAGGCGCCGCCGCTGTTCCTGACCGCCTTGCGCTTCGCTCTGGCGACCTTTCCGGCGATCCTGTTCATCCCCCGGCCGAAAGTGAGATGGGCCGACCTCATCGGCTATGGCCTGTGCATCGGGGTCGGCCAGTTCGGCCTGCTGTTTCTCGCCATCCGCGACGGCATGCCGGCGGGCCTGGCCTCGCTGGTGATCCAGACCCAGGCCATCTTCACTATGGCGCTCGCCCATATCCTGCTGGGCCAGAAGACGCGGCCGCGTCAGGTGGTCGGGGCGCTGGTCGCCCTGACCGGGGTGGCGATCATCGGCTTTTCACGCGGCGCGGCCGCGCCGGTCGCGCCTTTTCTGGCCGTGCTGGCGGCAGCCGTGTTCTGGAGCGCCGGCAATCTGTTCTCGATCCGCGCCGGGCGGACCAATATGCTCGGCTTCATCGTCTGGTCGAGCCTGTTCGCGCCGCTGCCGCTGCTGGCTTTGTCGCTGCTGCTCGAAGACCATGGCGCGATCCTCACGGCGGTGCTGCATCCGACCTTCGCGGTCTGGGGCGGGGCGGCTTTCCTCGCCTATGGCGCGACGACGGTGGGCTTCGGCCTGTGGAGCTGGCTGCTCAGCCGGCATCCGGCGGCTCTGGTCGCGCCTTTTTCCCTGCTGGTCCCGGTGTTCGGCATGGCCTCGACGGCGCTGGTCTTCGGCGAAACGCTCGGCCCGGGCGTGATCGCCGGGGCTTTCGTTGTGCTGGCCGGGCTGGCGCTCGCCGTGACGCCGGGCCGCCGGACCTAGATCATTTCATTGTTTCATGGAAACAATGAAATGATCTAGATTTTTGTTTTGACACATTTTCTTTACGCGAACCGGCATCCACTTCGCTCGACCCGAAGGGCCGCGCCAGCGAATACGCTATGGCGCCTATTCGGCGGCGGCCTCGTCCGCGTTTTCGGCCTCATCCTGCGCGTCGTGCCATTCCAGCGTGACGACGCGGTTGTTCTCGACCGTCAGCGCCAGCCGGCCGTGCTTAAGCTGCACGGCTTTGGCGCCGAACAATTCGCGCCGCCAGCCCTTGAGCGCGGGAATATCGGCGTTGTCGTCGGCGGCGAGTAGCTCCAGTTCGTCGGTGGTGGCGATCATTTTCGCCGCCACGCCCTGTTTTTCCGCGACCTGCCGCAGCAGAACCTTGAGCAGTTCGACGGTGGCGCCGCCATTGCCGCTGCGCCGCTCGCGCTCCAGTTTTGGCAGGGTCTTCGGGTCGCGGGCGAGGCCGCGTTCGATCGCAGCGAGAATTTCCGCTCCGGCGCGCGAACGCTCCATGCCGCGCGGGAAGGCGCGCAGGTCGCCGAGCGTCTCGGCCGTGCGGGGGGCGGCGAGGGCGACTTCGGTGAGAATATCGTCCTTGAGCACCCGCGAGCGGGGCACGTCGCGGGTCTGGGCCTCATGCTCGCGCCAGCCGGCCAGCTCGATCAGCACGGCGAGATCGCGCGGCTTTCTGGCGCGATGGGCGTAGCGCTCCCAGGCGCGGTCGGGCCGCTGCTCATAGGTGTCCTGGCTGCACAGGCTGGCCATTTCGTCGCTCAGCCAATGCAGCCGGCCGGTGCGTTCCATCCGCTGGCGCAGCGCCTTGTAGATCTCGCGCAAATGGGTGACGTCGGCGATGGCGTAATCGATCTGGGCGTCGGTCAGCGGCCGGCGCGACCAATCGGTGAAGCGCGAGGATTTGTCGATCGTGACCTTGCAAAGGCTCTGCACCAGCTCGCCATAGGCGATCTGGTCGCCATAGCCGCAGACCATGGCCGCGACCTGGGTGTCGAACAAAGGCGCGGGAATCATTTTGGCGAGATGCCAGACGATTTCGAGATCTTGCCGGGCGGCGTGGAACACCTTGACCACGGCCGGATTGGCCATGAGCTCGAAAAAGGGCGTCAGATCAAGCCCTTCCGCGAGGGCGTCGATGGCGACGGCTTGTTCCTCGCAGGCGAGCTGGATCACGCAGACTTTGGGCCAGAAGGTCGTCTCGCGCAGAAATTCGGTGTCGACCGTGACGTAAGGATATTTCGCGAAAGTCTGGCAAAGGGCCGCCAGCTCGCCGGAATCTGTGACTAGGCTCATGAAATCTTCATAATCCAAGCCATTGGCCACGGCTAGGGCGTCTTAAGTGAAAATGACCGTGACGGGGCGATTCATCGCCCCATAGGGATAGTTTTGCCGATTTTTGGCGTCCTTCGCGCCGTTCAAAAATAAATGATGGGCGCGATCAGCACTGTATCGCCATCATGGATTTGGTGAAGGGCCAGAGGCGTTCGCGCGCGATTTCCGCATTCGGGAACAACAGGCGCATCTGGGAGAAGGTCAGGAGATGGATGGATTCGACCTCCGCCATCGCTTCATCATAGCTCTCGGCCGCGCGGAACCCGCGTTGCTTACTCAGAAGCATTTTCGCCCGCATGTTCAGGGGCAGCCACTGGAAGCCGACGGTTCGAAAGTGCGGTTCGACCGGAAACCAGTAATTCGGCGTCTGCACATAGTAAGGCAGTCCGGAATTCACGATATTCGACGCCATGGCGCGAATCTGGTCCCAGTTCCCGACATGCTCGATCACTGAATTCGAATGAATGAAATCGTAATTGCCCTCGTAAAGCCGGGGGTCCGTCGCGTCGCCGATTTTGGATTTGAAAAGCTGTTTATCGGCGAATTCCGTCTCACGGTGGTCGATATTGGTGATCGTTATCGACACATTGCCGGAGTAACGCGACAGGAATCCCTTGTCGAGGTTCCAGTAATATTCGGAGCCGCCGACGTCGAGGATCGAGCAGCGGTCCTTTTTCTTCAAGATCCGCTCTATGACATCATTGAGCGATTTGAACCGGCGCGTTCGCATGATCGCGCTCAGGCTCTTGTGTTTCCCATTGACGTTATAAGTCTGCGACAACTTGCCAGGAACGATCATCGCCAGAAGTCCCTTCGCTCTATTGTTCGGGAGATCTAAAATGACGGGAAGCGACGTGACTGATTCAAGTTCGCAATCAATCTATCGAGGCAGACTTTATGAAAACTGAAAATTAAGGCTCAAAGGTGGCTACAATTCATAAATATTTGCGCGATACACGCAAGAAGTTGCAATATAGAGCATGGTCGCGCGTATTATATTTGAATTGACGCAATAACGCTCTCGAATGCGTGAACACTTTCAGCGCGCGCCGGCCCCGGACGCCGCGCCCGACGTCCGCATCGAGGCCCTTCACGCGCAGGCAAATTTCCGCTAGGCAGCGCCAAAGATTTTTCCGGTTTGGATTCCCATGCACGCCTATCGCACCCATACCTGCGGCCAGCTCCGCGAAGAAGACATCGGCCAGACCACTCGCCTTTCCGGCTGGTGCCACCGCATCCGCGACCACGGCGGCGTGCTGTTCATCGACCTGCGCGACCATTACGGCCTGACCCAATGCGTGGTCGATCCCGATTCCGCCGCCTTCAAACTGGCCGAGACGTTTCGCTCGGAATGGGTGGTGCGGCTCGACGGCGAGGTGCGCCGCCGCCCGGAGGGGACCGGCAATGACGAGATGGCCACCGGCCAGATCGAGGTCTATGTCCGCGACGCGCAGGTGCTCGGCCAGGCGGCGGAACTGCCGCTTCCCGTCTTCGGCGAGCAGGATTATCCCGAGGAAACCCGCCTCAAATATCGCTTCCTCGACCTGCGCCGCGAGCGCATCCACAACAACATCATGCTGCGCGGGCAGGTGGTGGATTCGATGCGCAGCCGCATGAAGTCGGCCGGCTTCAACGAATTCCAGACCCCGATTCTCACCGCCTCCTCGCCGGAAGGCGCGCGCGACTTCCTGGTGCCGTCGCGCATCCATCCCGGCAAGTTCTACGCGCTGCCGCAGGCGCCGCAGCAATATAAGCAGCTTCTGATGATGGCCGGCTTCGACCGCTATTTCCAGATCGCGCCCTGTTTCCGCGACGAGGACCCGCGCGCCGACCGCCTGCCGGGCGAATTCTACCAGCTCGACCTGGAAATGAGCTTTATCACCCAGGAAGACGTGTTCGCCGCCATCGAGCCCATCATAACGGGAATCTTCGAGCAGTTCGGCGAGGGCAAGCCCGTCACCAAGAACTGGCCGCGCATCCCCTATGCCGAGGCCATGCGCAAATATGGCTCGGACAAGCCCGACCTGCGCAATCCGATCGTGATGCAGGAGGTGTCGGACCATTTCCGCGGCTCCGGCTTCAAGATTTTCGCCCGGCTGCTGGAAACCGAAAAGAACCAGGTCTGGGCCATTCCGGCGCCGACCGGCGGCCAGCGCACCTTCGCCGACCGCATGAACAGTTGGGCGCAAAGCGAGGGCCAGCCCGGCCTCGGCTATATCCTGTTCTTCGACCGCGCCAAGGACGAGACCAGCCTCAAGGAAAATCCGAACGCCAGCGGAATCGGCGGTCGCGGCCCGCTCGCCAATAATATCGGCCCCGAGCGGGTCGAGGCGATCCGCGTCCAGCTCGGCCTCAGCGCCGGCGACGCCGCCTTTTTCGTGGCCGGCGATCCGGAAAAATTCGCCAAATTCGCCGGCATGGCCCGCACCAAGGTCGGCGAGGATCTCAATCTCGTCGACAAGGACCGTTTCGAACTGGCCTGGGTCGTCGATTTCCCGATGTTCGAATATAACGAAGACGAGAAGAAGATCGACTTCGGCCACAACCCGTTCTCGATGCCGCAGGGCGGGCTGGAGGCCTTGCAGACGCAAGACCCGCTGACGATCAAGGCGTTCCAATACGATATCGCCTGCAACGGATTCGAGATCGCCTCGGGCGGCATCCGCAACCATCGCCCAGAAGCCATGGTCAAGGCCTTCGAGATCGCCGGCTATGGCGAGGAGACGGTGGTGGAGCGCTTTGGCGGCATGTATCGCGCCTTCCAATATGGCGCGCCGCCGCATGGCGGCATGGCGGCGGGCGTCGACCGCATCATCATGCTGCTGGCCGGCGAGCAGAACCTGCGCGAGGTCGCGCTGTTCCCGATGAACCAGCGCGCGGAAGACATTCTGATGGGCGCCCCGGCGCCCGCCACGCCGAAGCAGCTCCGTGAGCTGCATCTGCGGGTTTACGAAACGGAAAAGTGAGGGAAATGTTCCCGGCTTTTAGAGAGAAGGCCGCGCGGAGAGTCCGCGGATAAAGGGAAGTCTTGGCGTGCCCTTCTTTCCCCTATGGGGTCAAAGGCCCACGATTCGCGGGGCTCTTCACGGCGGAACATGGACTTTGATGTTATGGTGCCGTTTGAGCCCTACCCGAGTGACAGAGCGATTTCTGTCATTTAGTTTATGCGCACACAACTCTTCTGGTTAACGAAATGATTCGTTCTTTGAGCATACGAGGCTATAGAACCTTCGAAAGGTTCGAGCTAACCGGTCTTGGCCGAATTAATCTCATTGTCGGGTCAAATAACAGCGGAAAGACCAGCGTCTTAGAGGCTCTGTACCTGCTTTCGTCAGCGGCTGACCCCACTGTTTTGTGGCGTATCCTGGCACGACGAGGCGAGCGCCTCAATATAGAGCGTAGACAAGAACTTGATGCCAGTCACTTGTTTCACGGTCATGAAGGCGGTCTTGGTGCTGAGTTTAGTATCTCAACTAGAAATACTGCTACAAGCAATCTGCGTTGCCAGGTAAGGGAGAGTAACAGGCGATCTAGCTCTAAAGAGTTGTCTTTAGGCGACAAAAATGAACCGATTGGGCCGCGACTGGATCTTATTTTTTCCGGCTCCCCTGAGCCGCAGGTGCCAATTATTCCACTAACCTCTAGGGGTGGATTAGATATTGATGGTCTGGAAGTGAGTCGCCGTAGGCGGCCAAATCAATTGAGTGCCGACGCTCCTCAATATATTACGACTGAATCACTTTCAGTTTATGAACTCGCGCAAATGTGGAACAATATCGTCCTGACGGATGCCGAAGAGCGGGTTTTAGCCGCACTGCGCTTTCTGGTTCCTGAGATTGACAGAATTGCATCTATATCAGCGGGTGATAATTATTATAATGCCAATAGAGGCGGGTTTATGGTGAAGCTTCGCGGAGCGCATCAACCAATTCCGATTGGTAGCCTTGGTGATGGTACGTGGCGTATGCTTGCGTTGGCAATGGCATTGGCGCAATCTAAAAACAGTGTTGTGTTGATTGATGAGATTGATACTGGGCTTCATTATACTGTAATGGAGTCAATGTGGAAATTTGTTGCTGATGCGGCGTTGGAGCTGAATGTTCAGGTGTTTGCTACGTCTCATAGTGCGGACTGCATCGCGAGTCTTGCATCAATTTGCCATAAAAATGAAAATAGTAACGATGTAACAATTCAGAGAATAGAGCCTGGTGAACGAGAGGCTGTTAGATTTACGGAGGCGCAAATTAGAGTCGCTGCTGAACGAAACATCGAGGTTCGCTAGTGGTAGAGGCAAGCCGAAAGCACCTCCTCGTCGAAGGGGTCGATGACGTTTACGCTATAGCCCAACTTATGGGCCACCATGTTCCTTGGGGTAGCCATAAAGATTCAAGGCCGGTTAAAATAGTAGATTGTGGCGGAGTCGAAAAATTATTAGATAGAACTTATATTTCTACTCTCATTAAGTCTCGAGAAGTTGAAATTCTTGGAATAATGATTGATGCTGATGAGGATATGCATAGTGCTTGGACTCGTGTGAGAGATATCTGCAAGGAACAGTTTGAGGATACGCCAGATATTATGCCAAAAGAGGGGCTAATATTAAAAAATGATAAGAAAAAACTTGGCGTTTGGATCATGCCAGACAATGCGTCAAGTGGAATGTTAGAAACATTCTTGGCGTATCTTGTCCCTTCCGCAAGCCAAGAAATTTGGGACCTTGCAACAGCGTCGACTCAAAGCGCTATGGATACTGGCGCGACGTGCAAGGCCGCACATTTGCAAAAAGCACAAATTCATACTTGGTTAGCATGGCAAGATCCACCCGGTCAGGCTTTCGGAAATGCTCTCGTCAAAAAAACCCTGGATCCAAATGCAGAAAGTGCGCTTTGTTTTGTCTGTTGGTTCAAAGAATTATTTGAGCTCTGAAGTTTTAACGCAATAACTGGATATTTTATGGCTTTCTAATAACAGAAGTGCTTGCTGATAATCCCTGCGCCGAATCGAGGCTCCGTCGTTTAGCCTGCTCCTATCGAAGCCCATGTATTTGACCTTCCCGTCCGAGATGCCTTACCGGCCAGTATTGAGTCAAATCGAATCCGCAATTCCTCTCTTGCATCTTCGCCCTGACCCGCTCATTGCCGCCCGCGTGCTGCCCGCCTAAATTCTCTCTCAAACAGGGAGAGTTTCCATGGTCAAGGCGATCCGCGTGCATGAAACCGGCGGCCCCGAGGCGTTGCTTTATGAGGATGTGGATCTTCCCGCGCCCGGCCCGGGCGAGGTCCAGATCCGCCAGCACGCTGTCGGCGTCAATTTCATCGACGTTTATTTCCGCACCGGCGCTTATGCGGCGCCGACCAAGCCCTTCACGCCGGGCAATGAAGGCGCCGGCGAGGTCGTCGCGCTCGGCGCGGGCGTGACCGAATTCAAGATCGGCGATCGCGTCGCTTATCCGGGCGTCTTCGGCGCCTATGCGGAACAGCGCAACATCAAGGCGAAAGACCTGGTGTCCCTGCCGGCCAATGTGTCCTACGACACCGCGGCGGCCATGATGCTCAAGGGGCTGACGGCGGAATATCTGCTGTTCCGCTCCTATGCCGTGCAGCCCGGCGATACGATTCTGGTCCATGCGGCGGCGGGCGGCGTCGGCCTCATCCTGTGCCAGTGGGGGCGTCTGCTCGGCGCGACCGTGATCGGCACGGCGAGCAGCGAGGACAAGGCGAAACTGGCGCGTGACGCCGGCGCGCATCACACCATTCTCTATCGCAGCGAGGATTGGGTGGCGCGGGTCAAGGAGATAACCGACGGCAAGCTCTGCAACGTCGTCTATGACGGCGTCGGCAAGGCGACCTTCCCGGGTTCGCTCGATTGCCTGCGGCCATTCGGTTATTTCATCAGCTTCGGCTCGTCGTCCGGGCCGGTGGAGGCTTTCAACATCGGCCTGCTGGCGCAAAAAGGCTCGCTCTACGCCCAGCGCCCGACTTTGTTCAACCATCTCGCGGTCGAGGGGCGGCTGCAGGAAATGGCCGCGCGGCTGATGGATGTGGTCAGTTCCGGCAAGGTGAAGATCGCGGTCAACGCCCGCTACAAGCTGGCGGAGGCGGCGGAAGCCCATCGCGCGCTGGAAGGCCGCCAGACCACTGGCGCGACGGTGTTGCTGCCTTAATTTCTGGCTCGATCAAAGGATGTCGCGCCCTCTCCCTGAGAAGGGAGGGGGCGCTTTTTTTGCG
>NZ_JAYSBG010000016.1:22060-24254 GCF_041915505.1 Rhodoblastus sp.
TCAGATATCGTTTGACATATCGTAAGATATGACTTACGAATGCATATCGTAAGATACATCTTACGTGGTATAGGAGTTTATATGAGACCACATCATCATCATTGCGGCTGGCCGTTCGAATTTGCCGGCAGGCGGCACGGACGCGGCTTCGGCCGGTTCATGGGCGGATTTATGGGCGGGTTCGGCCCCGACGGCCCGGGCTTTCGCACCGGCCGGAAACTCGGCGGCGACGAATTGCAGCTGTTGCTGCTCGCTCTGCTGGAGGAAAAGCCGAGCCACGGCTATGAGCTGATCAAGCTGCTCGCGGACCGTTCCGGCGGCTTCTACAGCCCCAGCCCCGGCATGGTTTATCCGGCGCTGACCTATCTGGAAGAGGTTGGCTACGCCAGCGTCGAGACCGAAGGCGCCAAGAAGCTCTATCGCCTCACGCCCGAAGGCGCGGCCTATCTCGATGAGCATCGCGACTCGGCCAAGGCGATGCTGGCCCAACTCGATGCGATCAAGCAACGCATGGGCGACGTGCGCCGCGCCTTTTCCGGCGAGGACACCGAGGTCGGCGACGACGACATCGATTCCGCCGATATTCGCCAGGCGGCGCGCGCGCTCAAACAGGCTCTGCGCGAGAAGCGGCGGGCGACGCCGGAGGAACAGCGCCGGGTCATCGAAATTCTGCGCCGGGCCGCCGAGGAGATCCGCGAGCCGAAGCAGTGAGTGGTATGGCAAAGCAGCGTGCGAAAAAGTGGACGCCGGTTTTTCGCGAAAACGCTGCGAAAACAAAAAAGCCTAGCGTCGACTGCGATTCGGCCGAATTGCAGTTGGCGCTAGGTCGCCGCGCCGTGGAGGTCATAGGCCTCGGCGCGGTCGATCTTCACCGTGACGATATCGCCGACGCGTAGCGGCCGCCGCGAGGACACGAAAACCTTGCCGTCGATCTCCGGCGCGTCGGCCTTGCTGCGGCCTTCGCCGCCACCCGGAAAGGCCTTGTCGATGATGACGGCAAGCCGCTTGCCGACCTTGGCCTTCTGGCGGGCGTGGGAAATCTTCTGCTGCTTTTCCATGAAGCGCCGCCAGCGGTTCTGCTGAACCTCGGGCGGGACCGGCGGGAGGCCGAGATCATTGGCCGTTGCGCCGGCGACCGGCTCATATTTGAACGCGCCGACGCGGTCGAGCTTGGCTTCGTCGAGCCAGTCGAGCAGGATCTGGAAATCCTCTTCCGTCTCGCCGGGGAAGCCGACGATGAAAGTCGAGCGCAAGGTCAGGTCCGGAAGCTGTGCGCGCCAGGCCTTGATGCGGTCGAGCGTCTTTTCGACATTGCCCGGCCGCTTCATGGCGCGCAGCACTTTGGGCGAGGCGTGCTGGAAGGGAATGTCCAGATAGGGCAGCACCTTGCCCTCGGCCATCAGCGGCAGAACCTCGTCGACATGCGGATAGGGATAGACGTAATGCAGGCGGGTCCAGATGCCGAACCGTCCCAGCTCTTCGGCGAGATCGTAGAACCGGGCGCGCACCTCCCGGCCGTCATAGACGCTTGCGGCGTAGCGCAGGTCCTGGCCGTAAGCGGAGGTGTCCTGCGACACCACCAGCAGTTCCTTGACGCCGGCCTTGACCAGCTTTTCCGCCTCGCGCAGCACGTCGGCCGCCGGGCGCGAGACGAGGTCGCCACGCAATTTCGGGATGATGCAGAAGGTGCAGTTGTTGTGGCAGCCTTCCGAAATCTTCAGATAGGCGTAATGGCGCGGCGTCAGCTTGACGCCCTGCGGCGGCACCAGATCGACAAAGGGATGCGGCGCGGGCGGGGCGGCCGTGTGCACCGCCGCCATCACGCTTTCATAATCCTGCGGACCGGTGATCGCCGAAATATTAGGGTAAGCTTCGAGGATCGGGCCGGGCTCGGCGCCCATGCAGCCGGTGACGATGACCTTGCCGTTTTCCTTGAGCGCGTCGCCGATGGCGGCGAGCGATTCCGCCTTGGCGCTGTCGAGAAAGCCGCAGGTGTTGACGATGACCGCGTCGGCGCCGTGATGGTTGCGGCTGATGGCGTAGCCCTCCGCGCGCAGCCGGGTGAGGATGCGCTCGGAATCGACCAGCGCCTTGGGGCAGCCCAGCGAGACGAAGGAAATGGTGCGGCTTTCGCCGGCGTTCGGGTCCTGGATCGTCGTGTCGGCGCTGTCGTTCATTGTTCCGGCGGGTCGTG
>NZ_JAYSBG010000017.1:0-24048 GCF_041915505.1 Rhodoblastus sp.
ACTATCACGGCTCCATCACGCTCGATCCGGATCATTGCGAGGAAGCGGGGATCCTGCCGCTCGAGTTCGTCGAAATCTGGAACAAGAACTCCGGCGCGCGCATCTCCACTTATGTCATTCTCGGCGAGCGGGGCTCCCGCTGCTGCATCCTCAACGGCGCGGCGGCGCGCACCTGCCAGCCGGGCGACCAGATCATCATCTGCAGCTCGATCTATATCGAAGGCGACGCGATCCCCTCGCTGCGGCCGAAGGTTCTGGCGTTCGACCGCGAGAACCGGGTGATCGACCGGCTGTCCTATCAGGTCGATGTCGATGAATCCGGTCGCTATCGCTTTTCCATCCGCGACGAAAACGGCGCGGTCCAGCCCATTCCACTGAAGGCCAAGATCTAACCCGCGAGGCGACGGAAGGCGAGAGCGGCGGCGACGCCGCTTTTCGGCGTTCCGGGCGCCGGCCCTGACAAACAGCCCGTCGCCGGGGCAAGCCGGCGCGCCGGCATGAGGAGTGAACGATGAACGCCCTGTCGCTTCCCAAGGACAAAATCAAAATTCTCCTGCTCGAAGGCATCCACCAGAGCGCCGTCGATCTGCTCCATGCCGCCGGCTACACCAATGTCACCCGGTTGACCAAGGCGCTGGACGGCGACGCCCTGCGTGAGGCGCTGCACGGCGTGCATATCGTCGGCATCCGCTCGCGCACCAAGCTCAAGGAAGAGGTGTTCGAGGCCGCGGACCGGCTGTTCGCGGTGGGCTGTTTCTGCATCGGCACCAACCAGGTTTCGCTCCCCTCGGCGCGCGTTCGCGGCATTCCGGTCTTCAACGCGCCCTTTTCCAACACCCGCTCGGTCGCGGAGCTGACCATCGGCGAGATCGTGATGCTGATGCGCCGGATCTTTCCGCGTTCGGTCGACGCCCATCAGGGCGGCTGGGACAAGAGCGCCACCAACAGCGTCGAGGTGCGCGGCAAGACGCTGGGCATTGTCGGCTACGGCAATATCGGCAGCCAATTGTCCAACCTCGCCGAGGCGATGGGGATGCGCGTCGTCTATTACGACATCATCGACAAATTGAGCCACGGCAACGCCGAGACCTGCGCGACGCTGGACGATCTTCTGGCCGTCTCGGACGTCGTCAGCGTCCATGTGCCTGAAACGCCGATGACCAAGAACATGTTCGGCGAGGCCCAGTTCCGCGCCATGAAACAGGGCGCCTATTTCATCAATAACGCCCGCGGCACGGTAGTCGACATCGACGCTTTGGCCGGCGCGCTCAAGGACGGTCATCTGCGCGGCGCGGCGGTCGACGTCTTCCCCAAGGAGCCGGCCGCCAATGGCGAGAAATTCGTTTCCCCGCTCCAGGGCCTCGACAATGTCATCATCTCCCCCCATATCGGCGGCTCGACCGAGGAGGCGCAGGAGCGCATCGGCGCCGAGGTGGCGCGCAAGCTGATTGATTATTCCGATATCGGCTCGACGCTCGGCGCGGTGAATTTCCCGGAAGTCCAGCTGCCGCCCCGCCCGCAAGGCACGCGCTACATGCATGTCCACCGCAACGTGCCGGGCATGCTTGGCAAGTTGAACGACATTTTCGCCGCGCGCGGCATGAACATCGCGTCGCAGTTCCTGCAGACGGACGGCGAGGTCGGCTATGTCGTGATCGAGGCCGACGGAACCCGCGAGGACAGCGAGCAGGCGCTGGACGAGATCCGCGCCCTGGAAGGCACGATCCGCGCCCGCATCATCTACGAGCGCTGAACGCGGCTCACGGAAACGACAAGGCGCCGTCGTGAGACGGCGCCTTTTTCATGCGCGCGATTCGCTCACTTCTGCTTGGCGATGATCTGGTCCTTGATCCCGTCATAGACCGCCTGCGGGATGATCTTTTTCTGCACCAGGTCGTCCTTGCCCTTGTAAGGACGGCCGGCGATGATCGCCTTGGCGCGGACGTCGCCGATGCCCTTGAGCGCCTGAAGATCGGCCTCGCTGGCCGAGTTGATGTCCAGCAGCGCCGGTTTGGCGGGGGCCGCTGCGGGCGCGGGGGCGGGTTTGGCCGGCGCGGCGGCCGGAGCCGGCTTGGCGGGCGATTCGGCCGAAGCGGGGGCGGCCAGCGCCAACAGGGCGGCGGCCGCGAGAGCGCGGAAAATCATTTTCATGGTGATGGTCCCTCCGGTCAGGGCGTTGCGGCGCCGGAGCGCGATCGCGCCGGCGGACGAAGGCTTCACCATTCCCCGATTGTCGTCAACATCGGTCATTCGCGGGCGTGGCCCCGCAAATTTTTTCGTGGCGCGCTTGCCCCGGGACCAAGCGGCATTTATGGTCCGCGCCCAACATCCGACTCGTCGGACATTGGGGCGTCGCCAAGCGGTAAGGCAGCGGATTTTGATTCCGCCATACGGAGGTTCGAATCCTCCCGCCCCAGCCATTGTTTTAATTCGCTTTTTCGTCGTTTCGACACACGAAGCCGCCGATTTTCACGTCGCGTCGTGTTGCGGCGGTTTCCTCTGATTTCCAACGATTTCCATAGAGGCGCGACAGCTCCACGCGACATGAGCGCGACATAGAATCGGAAAATGTTCTGCGTCCGTCTCGCGGGCGTCGGCGGATGAAGGGCTGCGGCGCTCGTCAAATGCTTGGGACTGGCGAGACAAGGAATTCGCTCGCGGGCATCCTCCAAAATGACCCGAGGCAGACTTCGCCGCGGAACATCCCTACCGTACGACCGAGCGAACTGGTAGCCTCGCAAGGGGGCGGGCCAAGTGTAGTCCGCTTGCGCCGTGAAGGCGAGCCGGCGTGGACGGGTGCGTAGCGTTGACGAAAGGGAGCGAGATGTTCCTCAATCCGGACCATGTCACGATCGCAGTGGCCGATGCCAACACGGCGATCGCGTTCTTTGCGCTCCTCGGCTTCCGGAAGGCGCATGTCGCGACGATCGACGGCGGCGCTCCCGCCCGCTACATGGGCATGCCGGGCATGAAAGCGCAGCACATCACCCTCGAATTGGTGCAGTAGAGCGGTTCAGACGCTTCAGGCTACCCTGCGAGCGCTCCGTGATTTTGGCGTGAATGGCCTCATCGCGCATCGACGCGCGCGCCTCGAAGATGTTTTGCCCCTCCTGGAGGGCCGCCATCGGAGCTGTTCCGTTCTCTCCCTCGCCGCCGATGAGATTTCCGTCTTCGTCGTCGGGGAGCAAGACGCCGTGCTGGCGCGCGAGGCGCTCGATGAATGCGAAAACCATCTCACCATCGAAGACCCGCACGGATTCAAACGGCTTCGACGCGCCATCCGACATGTTTCACCATTTGAAATTCACGCCGAACGGCTTCACGGCCGATGTCGTGGTCTGCGCGAAGTCATAACTGCGGAACGGACCAGCTGTCGCAATCATCGATGCCTTGACCGCGATGTCGCGCGTGCTCCAGCGGCGCGGAGGCGTCATCGATTTGAGGGATGCGCTCTCCCTCTATTCCTAGACAATAACGCTAGGAAAATCTTGATGATACGCGCAAGACAGCCCCGCCTCGCGGCGCCGGTCGTCCCGGAGCGCGTTCCATTTCAAAAACAATGGCCGGCCGCCATGGGAACGAGACTGCCGTTGAACGAAAACAGACCATGCCTTCGCGATCCGCTCGCTGAAAGCGCGCATGCGGCCGGCTGGCGCGCCGCCCGCGAAACGATCCGGGGCCTCGGCCATCTGCAGCGCGAGCTCAACGCATGAGCCGTCGGGCGCCCTCGCTGATCGCTTTGGTGGTGCGGCGAATCGTTCTGTTCGCCGCCATGGCCATGGCGGCTCAGGTCGCGGGCGTGTTCCTGGATTATTGGTACGACACGGCGACTCTCGGCCGATTGGCGATCGAACTGGAGACCACGGCGCTGGCGCCGGGCCTCTCCGGAACGAAAGGCCATTTCTTCTATCAGATCCCTGAAAAGCTGCGCGTGCGCTACGGAACCCCGGGGCACGGCTATTTCATGCGCGTGCTCGATCCGGCCGGCGCGACGCTGTTTTCCAATTGTGCGGACGGATGCGGCGCCTATTTCCCCACTCGCGAAACCCGAAAGCTCGATTTCTGGATGATGGAGATCCAACCCGGCAAGCCGTTGAATGTTTCCGGCGGCCGCAGCCTTTCGGACGATCCCGACCCCGTCACGCTCGACGTCGCCATTGTCGGCGATCCGGAGGGCGTCATCTATAGCGTGCTAGCCCGCGCGATCGCCGATCATATGGCGCTTCCGATGAGCCTGCTGCTGATCTGCGTGCTCGGCGGCGCCAGCCTGTCGATCGCCCAGGCCTTGCGCCCGGTGCGCGCGAGCGCCAAACAGGCCGCGAAAATCGATCCGCTCGCGCCGACCGCGCGCCTTCCCGTCGAGGGCATGCCGCGCGAGATCGCCAATTACACCAAGGCGGTGAACGACGCGCTCGAACGCGTCTTCATGCTCATGCAATCGCAAAGGCTGATGACCTCGGCGATATCGCATGAAATCCGCTCGCCGCTCGCCGCGATGCGGCTCGAACTGGAGCAGATCGCCGATCCGCGCGCCCGCAAGCTGGAGCGGGATCTCGACGATCTCAACCGGCAGGTCGAGCAATTGACGACCCTGGCGCGGCTGGAGGGCGCCGGCGTCACCTCGCCGGAAACCATCGACCCGGTCGAACTGGCGCAAAATGTCGTCGCCAGGATCACGCCGGAGGTGTTCGAGTCCGGTAGGAGCATTGCCTTCGCGCCTACGGGCGCGGCGCCCTTTCGCGGGCATCGCGCCCTGATCGAAAACGCCCTGCGCAATCTGATCGACAATGCGGTCAAACATAGCGGCGAGGGCGCCACCATCCTGGTGACGGCGGGGCCGGGGCCCAGTCTCGCCGTCTTCGACGACGGCGGGGCGCCGCCGGCCGGCGACGGCGAGGGCGCCGGACGGGAGCGCGGCGGCCTCGGCCTCAGGATCGTCGGCCGCATCGCCGAAATGCATGGCGGCCATTTCGAAATCACGCTCACGCCGGGGCAAGGCGCGAAGGCGCGAATCTCGCTGCCGGAGGCGCGCTGAAATCCAGTTCACGGGCGCAAGCGCGTCGCGCCTTCCGACAACGAAAATAGAGGCTTGCAATTCCACTTTTGCTCTGACCAAATCTAAGAGTTGGCGTGCTGAGCGGGATTCATCTTGATGTTGAGACACATTCAGCGGACGTGCTCGTGACAGCCCGCAAAATAGACCTCAATCTATTTCGTGTCTTTGACGCCGTCATGCGTCTTCGAAGCGTCACCGCAGCCGGCCAGGAACTTGGCGTTACCGCGTCGGCGGTCAGTCACGCTTTGTCTCGTCTTCGCGAAAATCTTCACGACGAGCTGTTCATCCTTGGCCCGGCGGGCATGGAGGCGACGGCGCGGGCGAAGGAAATCGCTTTGCTGATCCGTCAGGGCCTGAGCCAACTCGAACTGGCCGTGGGCGGAAAGCCGTTCGATCCGCTCGCGACCGCGCGCGCCTTTCGCATCGCCGCTTCGGATTTTCTGACCGTGGCGACCGTGCCCCGCCTCGCCGCGCGACTGGCCGTCGCGGCGCCGCAGGTCGGCCTCAGAATCTTTCCCTTCAACCGGGTGGACGCCATCCGCCGGATCGACAACGGCCAGCTCGATTTCGCGATCGGATGGTTCGGCGAATTGCCCGAACGCATGCGGCGGACCACGCTTTTCGTCGAGCATGAGGCGCTCCTCGTCCGCGCCGGCCATCCGCTCGCCCAGACCGCCTCGGCGCACAACCCGCCGACGCTGGACCGGCTTTTGTCCTTTCGCCATGTCGTGGTCGAATTGACCGGCGTCGAGGAGGATGCGGTCGACGGCTTTCTCGACGAGCGCGGCGTGCTGCGCCGGACGTGGATCGAACGCCTGCTGCTCGAAATGGGCGGCGCGCAGGACAATGGCCCCGGACGCGTCGCTGTCTCCGCGCCCCATTACGCGGCCGTGCCACCGCTGCTTCTGGCGACGGATTATATTGCGACCCTGCCGCGCAGTTTCGCGCTCCAGGTCGCCGCATCAGGCGATTTCGTCTTGCTGGAGCCGCCCTATGCGCCGCTGTCGGTCGATATCGAATTGATCTGGCATCAGCGTTCGGATAGCGATTCCGGCGCGCAATGGATGATCGGCGAATGGCGCGAGACTTTTGGCGCGCGGGATGGCGTGACGTGACGCGACTGTCGCCAAAGCCGATCCTTGCGACAACGGGCGCCGCCTTGGCGCTTGCCGGCTGCGCGCGCGAGGGCGCGCCCTCCTTCATTATCGCGGGCGCCTATTTTCCGGCGTGGATGGCTTGCGCTCTGGCCGGAATTCTTGTCGCGCTCGTCCTGCGAATCCTGTTAGGCCGGTTAGGCATGGCCAGGTCGGTCGCCTATGGGCTGACGTTCTATTCGGCCACAGCCGTCGTTTCGGGCGCGGCTTTCTGGCTTTTCGGCTTCGGATATTGACATGAGGAAGGACGGGGCGCCGCGCAAATCCCGAAAGGCCATCCTGGCGACCCTCGTCGTCGCGGCGGTCGCCATCGCCGTTCTGGCCTTCGCCTTGCGCCGCCAGACGACCCATGTCTCGACCGATGACGCCAGCCTGGAGGCGCCTCTGGTTCACATCGGCGCGCAAGTCGCCGGGCGCATCATCGAATTGCCGATCGGCGAAAACGCGCATGTGAAGCGCGGCGATCTCCTGTTCCGGCTCGATCCGGCGACCTATGCCGACGGCGTGCGGCAGGCCGAGGCCGAACTGGCGCTGGCCAAAGCCATGCTGGAGAGCCGGCGTCGCACGATCGCGACCGAACAGGCCAATGCGCAGGTCGCGGCGCAGCAGACGAAGAAGGCCGAGGACAATCTGGCGCTGGCGCGCCGCACCGTCGACCGCCTGCAGCCCTTGGCGGCGAGGGCCTTCGTGCCGGTTCAGCAGCTCGACCAGGCGCAGGTGGTGGCGCGCGATTCCGCCAATTCGCTCGCCCAGGCGCAGGATCTCGAAAAGGCGGCGAAAGGCGCGATCGGAACGGAGGACGACGCGGTCGCCGCGGTCGCCGCGCGCGAGGCGGCGCTCGCCATCGCTCGACACATGCTGGACCATACCGAAATCCGCGCGCCGCACGACGGCTGGGTCGCCGGCCTCACCGTGACGACCGGCGAGATCGTCGCGCCGTCGCAAACCCTGTTCACCCTGATTGTCGACGAGGAATGGGAGGTCGTCGCCAATTTCCGCGAATTCGACCTGCCCAATATCCGGATCGGCGTCTGCGCGACGGCTTTTTCCATGATCGGCCGCGGCCAGCCGATCAAGGGCGAGGTCGAGAGCATCGGCTGGGGCGTGCTCGCCGACGATACGATCAATCTGCCGCGCTCGCTGCCCTATGTGCAGCGTTCGCTGAACTGGGTGCGCGTCGCGCAACGATTCCCCGTCCGCATCCGGCTCGAAAATCCGCCGCCTTCGCTCATGCGCCGCGGCGCCAGCGCTTCCGTCGAGATCGATCATGGCGCCGCCTGCCGCTAGCGCCCGCGCGCCGCTCCTGCGGGAGCTGGCCGCGCAACTGACCGTCGCGTCGCGCGCGCGTTCCGAATATGCCTTCCGCGTGGTCGTCATCGTCGCGGTGACCGTCGTGATCGCCGAGACCTATCAGACCCTCGACCCCTCGCTCAGCGCCTATCTCGTCTTTCTGCTGGTCAAGCCGGACCGGGTCAGTTCGATCCTGAATTCCATCGTCATTCTCCTGCTTGTCACCCTTATTCTGGCGGCGCTGCTGCCGATTGCCGGCGTTCTGGACAACGATCCCGGATTGCGGCTGTTCGCGATGGCGGCGGTGTCGCTCGTCTTCGTCTTTCTGGCCTCGGCCTCGAAGCTAGGCGGGCCGGGCACGCTGATCGCCATGGTCTCGGTCTATGTCATCGCCTTGATGCCAACGAGCCCGATCGGCGAATTGACGACGCGCGGCTTCCTGCACGCCTGGCTGTTCGTCGCCATTCCGGTGGGGGCGACCATCGTCGTCAATCTGCTGATCGGCCCGGCGCCGCGCGCCTTGCTGGAGCAGATGCTCGCGGCCGATCTGCGCGCGGCGGCGGGCGTTCTGCGCTTCGAACCTGGCGCGCGCGGCGCGCTCGACGCCCGCCTGCGCGCGCATGCGACGGGCGCGGCGAAACTGCTCAAACTGGCGGCGCTGGAAAAGACTTCGCCGCCGGAGGACATCGCCGCGCTGAAACAGGCGTCGCTCGCGACCTTTCGCCTGCTCGCGCTGGTCGCGGGCATGGCCGACGAGAAAAAGGCCCGCCCGCCCGAACCATTGGCGGCGCGCCTCTCCGCGCTGTTCGACGAAATGGCCGCCATTTTCGAGGAGGGGCGCTATCCCGCCGAGATCGGCTTCGCCGTCGACCCGGACGAAGACGACGTCCACAAGCCGCTGGCCCGCACGGCGCTCGCGGAGATTGAGGCCGCACTCGCCGTTTTCAGCGCGCGCGACCCGGCGGATTCGCTTGCGCCGGAGGCTCCGGCGCCCGCCGAAAAGGAAGGCTTTTTCAGCAGCGACGCCTTCGTCAATCCGTTTCACACCCAATTCGCCGTCAAGACGACGCTGGCCGCGCTGGGCTGCTATTGGATCTATTCGATCCTGTCCTGGCCGGGCATCCACACCAGCCTGCTCACCTGCTATCTGGTCGCGGAACATTCGACCGCGGAAAGCTTGCAACGCGCCAGCCTGCGCCTCACCGGCTGCCTGATCGGATCGGCTCTGGGGCTGGCGGCCATCATCGTTCTGTTTCCCTGGATGACCTCGATCGGCGAACTGCTGCTGCTGGTGTCGGCCGCGACCTTTATCGCCGCCTGGATCGCGGCGGGCGGCGAGCGCGTCGCCTATGCCGGGCTGCAATTCGTGTTCGCCTTTTATATCGCGACGCTGCAGGGCTATGGTCCGGGCTTCGATATGGTCCAGATTCGCGACCGCATCATCGGCGTGCTGGTCGGGATTCTGGCGGGCTATATCGCCTTCGCCTATGTCTGGCCGAACAGCATAGCGGGACGCATCGAGGCCAATTTCCAGCGCCTGCTGGCCGCCTTTTCGACTCTGGCGCAGGCGAAGGGCCGCGGCGGCCAGACGGCGGAGGCGCTGCGGGCGCAAACCCTGCTCGACACCGTCGGGCGCGATCTCGTCACCATCGCCTATGAGCCGGATTCGGTGCGCCCGCCCGCCTCGTGGCTGCGGGCGCATCGCCGCGCGGTCGACGAGCTGAGCCGCCTGTTCGGCGCGGTCATCCTGCGTCCGCTGCATCAGCCGGCCGCCGCCGCCGAATTTCACGCGCGCTTCGCCGAGGCCGCCGAACATGTCGCGGTTTGGCCCGATTCGGCGGGCCCTATTGGCGGCGGCGCTTTTCGCCATTTGACCCGGCTGCGGAAGAGCTTGCAAACCTTGCCGCCGCCCGAACCGCAGGAAGGCGATGCCTAGATTCGCGCCTCTCTCCCGCCTTGTCCTGCTGGCCGCAGCCCTTGCCGGCTGCGCGCCGTCCTCGATCGAACTGGCGCCGTCGGCGCCGGATCGCCCCTGGACCCCGCGCGTCAACGCCGATGGCGAAATCCAGCCCGGACCGCCGGCGCCGGCCTCGGCTGCGGCCAATTATGTCCTGCCGTCCAATCCCGCCGCCGGGCGGCTCACCGACCAGCCGGAAGTCGACACCCGTCATGTCTATGATCTGGCGGAGCTGATCGACCTCGCCGAACGGACCAATCCGGCGACGCGCATCGCCTGGAACGCCGCGCGCGAGACGGCGCTGGCGACGGGCGTCGCCAAGAGCGCCTATCTGCCGCGCATCGTCGCGGCGGTCACCGGCATCTATCAGGCGTCGAAAGGGACCGACACCGTGACCGTCGGGCCTTTGTCCACCTCGGGCGTCTCGGCGTCGGGGTCGGCCGATGGCGTAATTTCGGCGGTGACGCTGCAATGGATGCTGTTCGATTTCGGCCAGCGCGACGCCGTGGTCGCGGCGGCGGAACAGGCGACGGTCATCACCAATATCGGTTTCACCGCCGTCCACCAGCAGGTGATTTTCGACGTCAGTTCGGCGTTTTACGCTTATGCGGCGGCGCGCGCGAAACATGGCGCCAATGAGCAATCTTTGCGCAACGCCAGGGAAGTGCTCGACGCCGCCGAGGAGCGGATGAAGAAGGGAATCGGCACCGCGATCGAGGTCGCCGAGGCGCGCCAGGGCGTCGCCCAGGCGCAGCTTCTGGTGGTGCAGGCCGATGGGGCGGAAAAGAGCGATTACGTCAATCTGGTCGCCTCGGTCGGCCTGACGCCGACGACGCAGATCGGGATCGTCGACACCGGGCGCCGCAATCTGTCGGCGGCCATGGCCAAGACCATCGACCGCAATGTCGAAAAGGCGCTCGCCCGGCGCCCGGATGTGCTGCAGGCCTTCGCCGCCGAAAAGGCGAGCCAGGCCAAACTACGCGCCGCCCAGGCGGAGATGATGCCGAAGGTGTTTTTGAGCGGCACCGGCAATTACAATGCCGGCGACCTGACCACCTCGACGATCTTTCCGACCGGCCTGCAGACGCCGATCGCCAATCTGTCTGGCGGCCGCTATGGCGGCGCGGTCCTGGTGGGCGCTGCGGTCCCGCTTTTTGATGGCGGCGTGCGCGAGGCGATGATCGAACAGGCGCGCACTGGCGTCGACACGGCGGCCACCCAATTGGCGCGCACCAGGCAGCAGGCCGTCCGGCAGATCGTGGTCGCGAGCACGACCTTGACGACGAGCCTCGCCGCCTATGACGCGGCCAAGGCGCTGGCTTCGGCGTCAGAAGTGACCTACGCGGCGGCGCTCGCCTCCTATCGCGGCGGGGTGGGCGACATCACCGCCGTTTCGCTCGCCCAGACGCGCCTGCTGCAGGCGCGCAACGCCCAGGCCGAAGCCTATAGCGCCGCGCTCTCGGCCGCCGCGCTGCTGGCGCTGGCGACGGGCTCGTTGGGCTCAGCCGCGCCCTGACGATTTTTCGTCTCTTTTGGCGTGTCAGCGTCCGGGTTGGCGGCGGGCGTGGGTCATTCGTAACAGAATGTCGTCGCGGTCGATGAAATGGTGCTTGAAGGCGACCAGGATATGGCCGAGGACCAGCGCGCCGCAGAACCAGGCCGTGTAGAGATGGATGAGTCGCGCGACGGCCCGCAGGTCGGGATCGGGCGCGGCGAGCGGCGGCAGGGGAATGATTCCGCCGAGCAGGACCGGCCGTCCCGCGATGGACGACCAGTACCAGCCGGACAGGGGCAGGGCGATCAGCGCGACCGCATAGAGCAGGACATGGCCGAGATGCGCCAGATTTTGCGCCAGCGGCGACATGGTTTCGGGCAGGGCTGGCGGGCGATGCGTCAGCCGCCAGAGCAGGCGAAGCGCGGTCAGGACGATCACCGTGCTGGCGATGGCCTTGTGCGCGCCGGTCAGGACGTGGTCGGGATTGATGGCCTCCGGACCATGGGCGGCGGTGAAGCCAAGCGACCAGGCCGCGATCCAGATCAGCGCCACGATCCAGTGGAAACCTTTGGCGACGGGCGTGTAGGAGGCGCTGGCTTGGGGGGCTGTCACGGGGCGATCCTTTGTGGACGTATCGATCGGCGCGATTCTGGTCGATCTCGTCGATCCGGTAAAGCGCGCCTCTGCTTCCTCGTCAGCCGCAGGTCCAGGAAATGAACGCCCAATGATCCTGATCGCGTTCGAACAAGGGCGCGGCAGGGTTTTGCGCGCGCCACGATGCGACGCGCCGTTCTTCGGACTCGTCGAGCGGCCCCAAAGCGAACCGGACATTGCGCCGGAACGCCTCGTCGTCCCCGCGCGCGTCCTCGCTCTTGTCGCGGGCGATGTAGTCGAGGCGCGGCAGGCGCCCCATGCGATACAGCAGGTTGATCGCGTAAATATAGTCGGGCTTGTCGAGCGCCGCCGGCGCGGAGCGGCCGATCGCCTCCAGCAGACCGCGATTGACGGCCCGGCCGCCGACGAAACAGGTGATGGCGGCGCTCTTATTGGCCTTGGCGTCGAGCTTGGCGAGGGCGCATTCGAGATCCGTGACGGCGGTTGAGCGCGAGGCGATCACCAGATCGCAGGCCGGAATGTCGCTCCAGTCCTCATCCCACGAGCGCAGGATGGGCTGGATGTTTTTCACGCCGGCGGCTTCCGCATTGCGCCGGGCGAGGTCGAGCATGGCTGGGCTGTAGTCCAGCGCGAACACCTGCTCGAAACGCGGGGCCAAAGCGATGGCGAGCGCGCCCTGGCCGCAGCCGACATCCAGCAGGGTCGCGCAATCGGCGGCGTCGAGGCGGCGGATGAAATCCTGGACATAGTTGTCCCGGCCGCGCATGCGCCGGTCCATGGTCGCGGCGCGCGCGTCCCATGCCGCCGGTGGCTTCGGCCTGGCGCCGGCACCCGCCATATGGTTGCGATAGAGCCGGCCGAAATCCACGTCGAGAATGGTGTCGCTGGTCTCGTCGGGGCCGGGCATGGAGCGTTCTCGTCTCGTCGCGATCCGGCGGCCTGCCGGCGCGGCCCACTCTCGCACGATCGGCGGAGCCTGAAAATCCGCTCACGACCGGCGCGCGCGACAATTTAGAACGGTTCTATGAAAGTGCGATTTTGTTGCGCCGCATTCCGTCAGCCGGCGATAAAGGATTGGATCGACGCAGAAATTTCATTTTGACGCGGCGCGCGCCCGGCCGCGCCGTCGGGAGCGTGTTGCATGGCGATAAAGATGGACTTTGGCGTTTCCTCGGCCCTGACCACGGTGGCGGCCAGCGCGCTCAATCCGGCGCTGACCACTCTGCTGCGTCCGCCTCCGACCGATCCGGTCGTCACGGCGCGGCGGGCGGACGACATGCGCCGCCTCTCCATCTGGGAAGTCCGCGGCGCCTCGCTGTGCTCGATCGTCGGCACCTGCCTGACCCTGTCCGAATTGCGGCGGATCGCCAAGAAATGCCGCTTCGTCGACGACCCCTATAAATTGTCGGATTATGACGTCCACGGCATGATCACCTCGCAGATGAACACGGATAATCACGTGTCGCGGGCGGTGACCAAACATCTCAACGTGAAATTCGAAGGCGCCGTGCGCAAGAGCCGCGCGCTCGACCAGGAGGACGCCTTCCAGCGCTATTGGGACGGCGCGGTGGAGGCGGGGCTTGCGCCGGGCGCCTATTGGGCCTTGGTGACCCATCCCAATCTGCCGCTCACGATCGAGGCGCGGATCTATGGCGAGGTCCATATGATGTCGCATATGTGCGGCGCCTCCAATCGCGGCGACGCGCGCGCCATTGCTGAAGCGAATCGGGAGAAGGGCGAGATCGCGCGGCGGCTGACAGCCCAGATCGCGGATCGCGACCGTAGCCTGGCGGAAGCGCGCGAGGAGATCGAGGCGCTGCGGTCGCGGCTGCGGGCGCTGGAGCCGCTCGCTGGGGAATGCGAGCGTCTGCGCGGCCTGCTGGCGCGCGACGCGCTGGCGGCGGAACTGGCCGCGCATAAGGAGGCGCTCGCCCTCGCGCGGCAGGACAACGCCAAATTGCGTCGCGAGGCCGGCGTGACCGCGTTGCGGCTCGAACATTTGCGGGCGCGCCTCGACGCGCAGGCGCGGCCGGGCGTCGCGGAGACGCGCGAACGCCCGGCCGACAGCGCCAGCGAAAGCGTGGAGCTCGCCGACGTCGCCGACGCCCCATGCCCGGCGGGCGCGGCCGATCTGTGCGGCCGTTGCCTGCTCTATGTCGGGGGGCGGCGGCAAACCGTCTGCCATTTGCGCGATCTGGTGGCGCGGCGAAACGGCAGCCTGCTGCATCACGATGGCGGACTCGAACAATCCCAGGCGCGGCTGGGCGAATTGGTGCGCCAGGCCGACGAGGTGTTCTTCCCGGTCGATTGCGTGAGCCATAGCGCGATGGATGCGGTCAAGCGGCTGTGCGAAAGCCATGGCAAGCGGATGACCGTGCTGCGCACGGCGAGCGCGACCACCTTCCTGCGGGCCTTGCAGGCGCCGGAGCCGGGCGCGTTGTAAGGCCGCTTGCGAAAGCGGGGAGAGGCTTGCGATTTGGCCGGATCGCAAGCCTCTCAGGCGCGGCGCGCCGCGCCGGGGTCTGGTGAGACGGGCTTTATCGGGTCGCGAGGCGCCCAAGACTTTCGGCCGGGCTCGCTGTCGCTGCGCTCGCGGCTCTTGCGCGGACGGCTCTTGTACGGACGGCCTGGGCGATGACCGTCTCGCAGCGCGCCCGGACGCAGTTTTCGGTGCAGAGATCGGCGAAATGATCGCGCAGGCTGGCGGCCGCGCATTCGACCAGCGCGGCTTCGCTCCATTGGCCGGAAAACCAGAACGGCTGGATCGCCTCAAGGATCATCGCGTCGATCTTCCGGCGTTCGAATTCGATGTCGCACATCGAGCGTTCTCCGCTGTCGGGATCAGGGGAAAGGCGTCGGCTCTACTGCATCGTCGTCGTCGCGCAGGCGCACGATAATGTCGACCCCGACGATTTTGCGTCCCGGCGGCGGGTCGATCTTCAGATTTTGGGTGACGTCGAAAGACATGTCGGAAAGCTGGTTCCGGTCTTCATCGAAATAATGGCAATGCGGCCCGGTATTGGTGTCGTACCAGACCGTCGATCCGTAAAGCGCGATTTCGCGGATCAAGCCGGCGGCGACGAATTGCCGGAGCGTATTGTAGACGGTGGCCAGCGACAGCGGCATGTGCAGCGCTTTCGCCTCGTGGAACAACTGCTCGGCCGTGACGTGGCGGTCGCCGGCGACGAACAGCAGGCCGGCCAGGCTCACCCTTTGGCGCGTCGGCCGCAGGTCGGCGGCTTGCAGCCGGGCGCGTATCATCCGGGCGAGCGGGCCGCCGCGCCAATCATAGGCGATGCGCGAACCGGCTTTTACTGTTCCGAAGGTCTCCATCGACGCTCTCTGCGGGCTTTCTCGTTGGTCACAGACTGGAACGCTACCAATGCCGCGCCGAGGGCTCCACAAATTTGGCGTGCTTTGGAATAATTCTAAATTGCAGCCGCGCGCCGGGCGCCGCTTTTTCCGGCCAGCGGGAAAAACAGTCCGGATTGATATTGACGAGATGCATTTAAGATATATCTTAGTACTGTCGTTACGACGCGACGTTCCAGAAATTCGAGGAAAAATTGAAACATCATCGAAAAAGGCGCGCCCTCGGACTCCGAGAATTCCAGCGGGCGTCAGGCCCTACGGCCGAGAAAATCGCCCTCGCCGCCCGCAAGATCGACCATTTGTGAAAGGGGCGGATATGCTGCTCAAGACTGAAACCCGCCACCAGATCCAGCGCTTTCGCCAGGAGCCCAAGCGGCGTCTGCTGATCGTGGAAAGCGTGACCCAACTGACGCCCAACATGCGCCGGATCATTTTCACCTCACCGGAGCTGCGCGATTTCGTCAGCCTTTCGCCGGACGATCATATCAAGGTCTTCCTACCCGATCCGAGCGCGCCGCGCGGCACGGACATGCGCGATTACACGCCGCGCGCCTTCGATCCTGCGCGCGGCGCCCTGACCATCGATTTCGCCCTTCACGACGCCGGCCCGGCCACGCTTTGGGCGCTTGCCGCCAAGCCGGGCGACAGGCTGGAGATCGGCGGTCCGCGCGGCTCGTCGGTCGCGCCCGACGATTTCGATCATTACCTGCTGGTTGGCGACGAAACCGCTCTGCCGGCGATCGGCCGCCGCGTCGAAAGCCTGCGCGCCGGCGTTCCCGTGACCACCGCTGTGATGGTGGAGGGACCGCAGGAGGTCCAGCATTTCGAGACCCGCGCCGACTGGCGCCCGATCTGGCTGTTTCGCGCCGGCCAGCATTGCGACGACGCCGCGCTGCTGCGCGACGCCTTGCGCCATTGGCGGGCGCCCGAGGGCGACGGCTATGTCTGGATCGCCGCCGAGGCGCGGACGGCGCGCGTGCTGCGCGATTACATGATCGAGGAGTGCGGCCATCCCAAGGCCTGGCTCAAGGCCGCCGGCTATTGGACGCGCGGCAAGGCGGGGGCGGCCGAGAAATTCGAGGGCTGACCGGCAGGCGACCGCTCAGCGCATCAGGGCCATCACCAAAGTCGCGCTCGGATAGCCGATGCCGACGCCCAGCACGGTTCCGGCCAGCACGTCGCTTGGGTAATGATGCGCGCTCGCAATGCGCGACCAGGCGATGCCGCAGCCGACAAAAAGAGCCGAGAACAAGGATTCCGGCCAGAGCATGACGACCGGCGTCAGCACGCCCGAAACGGTCATCGCGTGGCCGCTTGGAAAGGAATGCTGGTCGAGCACGTCGAGCAGGCTGTTCAGGCTGCGGTCGACCTGGAACGGCCGCCGCCGCGCGCAATGCGCCTTGAGCACCGGATAAATGGCGTGCAGCAGTGCGGCGTTGGCGATGGCCGGAACGGCGATCTTGAGGCTGAACAAGCCCCATCGCGCCACCAGCGCCACGAACAGCAGGGGATAAAGCCAGCCATTGCCGAGCTTGGAGAACAGGATCGCCAGCCGCCTCTGCATCGGCGTGTCGGCGGCGCGCGCGGTCATCCGCACGAGGCGCAATTCGAAGGCGTTGATTCGAGATCCCCATTGCGCCATGCGGCTCCCGCCCCCGGACAAGGGGGGAGATTTGGCAGGCTTTGCAAGGAACCTCAGCACAGCGCGGTCTGCTCCGGTCTCGACGCGTCAATCCAGATTCTTCATTTCGGCGGACAAGTCAAAAAAAAAGAAAATTGGGCTTTTTTTGGGGTTGGCGCCGCGATCGGCCGGTGGAAAACGCTGGCGCGCGTCTTTGTCGGCTGCTTAACCTCTCCCTGCGTCCCGTCGAGCGTGGCTGTTTCGTCGTCCCGCCGAACGATTTGACCCGCCGGGCGTTGTCGGATCGGGCATCATTTTGGGAGCGCGCCATGAATACGGCGAATCTGCAGCTTGAAGGAGTCTATCTCGTCCTCACGGCCCTGCTGGAGGCGGTTGTCGCGAAGGGCCTGCTCGAAAAGGCCGAATTGATCACGCTTCTGTCGGGCGTCGAGCGTGGCATCGCCGCCGATCCCTCGCGGCCGGTCGAGATCCGGGATTCCAATGTCGAGGCGGTGAAATTTCCCGCCCGGTTTCTGGCTTCCGCGCTGCGCGCCTCGTCGGACGGACGCAAGCCTTCTTTCGCGGAAATTGTCGCGCTCATTCGCGAAATCCGGTCGCCGCAGGAGCGCGCCCTGGGGTGAGGGCGGCCACGCGGCGCGATCAATAGGAGAGCGGCGCGATCAATAGGAAAATGGAAAACCTATTGTACAGGACTTCGATTTTCCCTCGCCAAAGCTGGGCCTTCGCCGGAGCACGCTCCGGGAGCGCCGCGCCGGATCGGGCTGATGACGATCAAATGATCATTTTGGCTCTGATTTCAGCATTCTGCGCTTGTTATGATTTGGTAATGAATTTTCATAGTAGTATCATAGCTGTGCAACCGTTGGGACAGGGAGGCGCCCCATGCGCGCGTTGTTCCGTATTTTGAGAGCGATTTTCCAAGATGACGGCGCGCCCAGCATTTATGCCGGGTTGGTGTCCACGGGGCGCAGCGAGATCCGCTGAGCGCCTGTTTTTTCAAGCCTGCGCGCAATAACCGCCCGCCACAATCGCCGTGGCGGGCGTTTTCATTCGGTTTTTCGCGCCGCGCCGAGTCCGATGCAACGGCCCGCTTCCCGCCCTGGCCGCATCGGGGGCTGGAAATTTCGGTCGAGAGTGCCTAGCCTGCGGCCGCCGCGGCCAAACCGGCGCCGAGGCCTTGCAGGATTTTTCCCAGCGCCCGGGCCGTCGGAAGCGGCTCAAGGAGATTTGCCCAGATGACCGGAGATGCGACGACGCTCGACGCGAGCGATTTCGCCATGCGCAACTGGAAGGGCGCCGAGGCCGGCCCGATCCGGATCGGCTCGCCCGAACATTTGCGGCTGTTCGCGCGCATGCTGCTCGACACGCATAATCCCTACAAGCCGGCGGTGATCGACTGGCCGAAGCTTGAACCGGACGCGCTGAACCGGGTGACGTCGCTGCCGATCTGGGATATCGCCGTGCAGACCGAGGGCCGGGCCTCGATCCGGGTCAAGACCTTCGCGGAAACCGTCCAGGAGCCTCTGCTGCGTGAGGCGCTGGAGATGGACGCCGGCGAGGAGGCGCGCCACAAGGTCGTGCTGTCCAAGCTGGTCGAGGCCTATGGCATCAAACTCGAGCCCGAGCCGGATTATCCCGCGCCGAAAGACGCGCTCTGGGCCTGGCTGGTGACCGGCTACAGCGAATGTATTGACAGTTTCTTCGCCTTCGGTCTGTTCGAGACCGCGCGGCGCTCTGGCTATTTTCCCGATGAACTGGTCGAGACCTTCGAGCCGGTGATCCAGGAAGAGGGCCGGCACATCCTGTTCTTCGTCAATTGGGTGGCGTGGTATCGCCGCAACCTGCCGTGGTGGAAGCGTCTGCCGTTCCGCGCCACCGAGGCCGCCGTCTGGGCCTTTCTGGTCTGGGAGCGGATCGGCATCGCCCGCGGGCTCGACAATTCCGGCGAGATGCAGGACGCCAATTTCGCGATGAACGGGACCGGTGCGGTGGGCGTCGAACTGTCGCCCGCCGAACTGATCGATCTGTGCCTCATCGAAAACGACCGCCGCATGGCGGGCTATGACGAGCGCCTGCTGCGGCCCAATATGGTGCCGGCGCTCGCCCGCTTCGCGCGGCGCTTCCTGAAGCCGGCCTGACCGGCGCGGCTTTTTCCGCGAGGCTTTCGCGCCGTCACGCGGCGGCGGCGCGCAAGGCGGCTGACAGCCGCCCCGCCTGAGGACGCGTGATTACCGCTCTTTCATCGCGCGGGAGGCGGTTTCGACCAGCGGCGAGAAAATATATTCGAGAATGCGCCTGTTGCCGGTGGCGATTTCGACGCTGACCGCCATGCCGGGGGTCAGCGGAATCTCCTGCCCATCCACATCCATCACCTTTCGCGCCGGCGTCAGCGTCACCGGGAAGACGAGATTTTGCGTGCGTTGCGCGCCCGCAAAAGTCTTGTCGCGCGGGGCGCGCGTCGCATCGCCTTCGAGCTGTTGCGCCTCCGGCTCGGGAATGGCGTCGCTCGCCACGCGCTCGACCGTCGCCTGCAAGGCGCCGTAACGGGTGAACGGAAAGCTCTCGATCTTCACCACCGCCTTCTGGCCGGGCTTGACGAAGCCGATGTCCTTGTTGGCGAGATAGCATTCGATTTCCAGCGCCGCGCCTTCGGGCACGATGCGCATCAGCTCCTCGCCGCCGCCGACCACCTGTCCGATCGTGGTCACCGAGAGGCCATAGACGGTCCCGTCGATCGGGCTGGCCAGGCTCATGCGCGCCGATTTCAGTTTGGCCTTGGCGAGCTTTTCGCGCCATTCGTCGGCCTGACGCTGCGCCTCGGCAAGCTTTTGCGCATTATCGGCGATGAAATTGGAAAAGGCCTTGTCGCGCTCATGCGCCAGCACGTCGAGATTGGCCTTGGCCGCGTCGCGCTGGCTCTTTTGCAGCGCGAGCTGGGTCAGGTGATATTGCGCCGATTCCTCGGCGTCGATCACGGCGGATTTGGCGCCGGAGCCGGATTTGACCAGGCTCGACCGCATGTCCACGCGCTCTTGCAGGGTTGCGACCAGTTTTTCCTGCGCGGCCATGGTTTCGGTCAGGCGGTCGCGCTCGATCTCCTTCTGGCGGATCTGCGCGTCGAGACTCGCCGCATTGTCGGAAAGCTGCTCCAGCTCGCCCGCCAGCACCTGATCCTCGCGCGTCTGGATCGCGAGCGGGATATCTGCGTCCCAGGCGATTTGCGGCGGCGGCGTCAGGGCGCGCGACCGGGCGGCTTCAAGCGCGACCCGGCGGCGTTGGGTTTCAGCGCGGTAGCTGTCATAGGCGCCGCGCGCATCGGCCTCCTCGGCATGGGCGTCGCCGGAATCGAGCGCCAGCAGCACCTGACCGGCGGCGACATGCTGGCCGTTCTCGACCTTGATCGCCGCGACCTTGCTGGTTTCAAGCGGCTGGATCACCTTGACCCGCCCGGTCGGTTGGATCTTGCCCTGGGCCACGGCGACAATATCGATGCGGCCGATCCAGCTCCAGGCGAGCGCTACGACCACCAGCGCGCAAATGGTCAGGATCAGCGCCATCCGCACCGGCGAGGGCGGCGTTTCCAGAATTTCGAGATCGGCAGGCAGGAACTCGCGATCCGCGACAAAAGGCAATTCGCGTTTGGCGCCCTGCGCGTGCGGAGCGTCCTCCTTGAGCTCGCTGGCCGTCGCGTTCATGGCCGGCCTCCCTCGTTCTGCAAGGCCCATAGCCGCGCGTAAAGGCCCTGCGGATTTTTCAGCAGCTCCGCATGGGTTCCCGCCTCGACCAGCCGCCCGTCGACCATGCCGATGATGACGTCGCAGTCGCGCACGGCGGCGAGCCGATGGGCGATGACGAAGACCGTCCGTCCCTGCGCGATCTGCCGCATATTGTGCTGAATGATGCGCTCGCTTTCATAATCCAGCGCCGAGGTCGCCTCGTCGAAGATCAGGATCGGTGGATTGGTCGAAAGCGCGCGGGCGATGGCGATTCGCTGGCGTTGGCCGCCGGAGAGATTGGCGCCGCGCTCCTCGATCATGGTGTCGTACCCTTGGGGCAGCTTGCCGATGAATTCGTCGGCGCCGGCGAGCCGCGCCACCGCCATCACTTGGGCGCGCGGCATGGCCGGATGAGCGAGAGCGATATTGTCGTGGATTGAGCGATTGAACAGCAGGTTCTCCTGCAGCACCACGCCGATATGGCTGCGCAGCCAGGCCGGATCGACCTGGCTCAGATCCATGTCGTCGAGCAGGACCTGGCCTTCCTCGGCGATATAGAAACGCTGCACCAGCTTGGTGAGGGTCGATTTTCCTGAGCCGGAGGGCCCGACGATGCCGATGGTCTTGCCGGGCGATATACGCAGCGCGATGTTCTTCAGCACCAGCGGCGCATTGGGGCGGTAGCGGAAGGAGACGTTGCGGAATTCGACCTGGCCGCGCGGCGGCGGCAATTGGATACGCGTCGCGGGAGTCGGTTCGACCGGAGCGTTGAGAATGTCGCCGAGCCGCTCCACCGACACCTGAACCTGCTGGAAATCCTGCCAGAGCTGCGACAGCCGCAGCACCGGCTGCGCCACCTGGCCCGCGATCATGTTGAAGGCCACCAGCTCGCCGACGGTCAGTTCGCCGTCAATGACGGCCTTGGCGCCGAACAGCAGCAGCGCCGCGGTGGAGAGTTTGTTGACATATTGGATGGCGTTCTGGCCCTTGGCGCCGAGCATGGCGGTGTGAAAGGCGGCGCGGACATAAGCCGCCAGCCGCTCCTCCCATTGCCGCCCCACGATCGGCTCGACGGCGGCGGCCTTGATGGTCTGCATGCCGACGATGGATTCGACCAGAAACTGCTGGCTCTCGGCGCCGCGATTGAACTTCTCGTTGAGTTTTTCGCGCAACAGCGGGCGGGTCAGAAAGGCGATGGCGAGATAGAGCGGGATGGTCGCCAGCACGATCAGTGTCAGCTTCCACGAATAGGCGAGCAGCACCGCGATAAAAACGAAAGCGAAAAACAGGTCGAGCGCCGAGAACAGGCCCTGTCCAGTCAGGAATGAGCGGATCGTCTCCAGCTCGCGCATGCGCGCCACCGTCTGGCCGGTCGGGCGCGTCTCGAAATAGGAGATGGGCAGGCGCGACAGATGGCGGAACAATCTTTGCCCAAGTTCGACGTCGATCCGGTTGGAGGTGTGGGACAAAGCATAGGCGCGCAAATATTGCAGCGTCACGTCGAACAGGCCGATGGCGGCGAGGCCGCCGACCAGCACGAAGAGAGTCGAATAGCCGCGATGGGTCAGAACCTTGTCGATCACCACCTGGAAGAAGATCGGCGAGACCAGAGCGAAGATCTGGATGAAGAAGGACGCGATCAGCACGTGGATCAGCGGCTTGCGATAGCGCCACAGCGAGGGCGCAAACCATTGGAAGCCGAAAGTGCGCGGATCGATTCCTGCCCCCTGGAAGCGCCGTCCGACCAGGATCAGGACCGGCGCGATCCGCGCCATCAATTCGTCGAGCGGGAGTTCCTCGGCGATGCGCGTCTGTGGATCGACCACGCGCCACAGGCCTCCGGCGGTCTCGCCGCCGAACACGATATAGCCGCCGTCGTGTCGCCGCAGGATCGCGGGCGCCGGGGCGCGGGCGAGGCGCTGCGCGCTCGGATTTTCGATCACGCGCGCCTTGAGGCCGATGGCCTGGGCGGCGCGCACGATATCGGAATCGCCGGCATCGCCGTCATGCAGCGCCAATTCCTTGGCGAGATGGGCCGGATCGGCGGCGATGCGATAATAGGCCGCGATCCCGCACAACGCGACCAGGCCGACATATTGCAGGGATTTGGCGGCTTCGGCAGGGGACGTCGCTTGATTCATCGAGCCAATATCAATTCGAAATCAGGGATCGGGCGGCGCAACAGCCTGATTTGGCCGAGCTTATACGGTTGACGGGCAGGCCGGAAGCGCGGGCTTCTCCATCTGCGGCTTACCCGGATTTTTCCGGCGGCGCGCTTGAGCCGATCTTGCCCGCTCGGCGCGTTCCGATGTCACGGAATCATGCCATGATGCATGCGACAGACGACATTATCGCGTGCAAACGGAGGCGAGGACATGGCCGTTACAGTGATTCAGCATGTTCTCGATCGCCTGCGCGCGATCGGCGTCGGCGAAGTTTTCGGCGTGCCCGGCGATTACGCCTTCCCCATCAACGACGCCATCTGTCACCATCCGTCCTTGCGCTGGATCGGCTGCTGTAACGAGCTTAACGCCGCCTATGCTGCGGAAGGCTACGCCCGGATTCGCGGCGTCGGCGCGCTCTGCACGACTTATGGGGTCGGCGAACTCAGCGCGATCAATGGAATCGCCGGCGCCTATGCCGAACATCTGCCCTTGTTTCATCTGGTCGGCGCGCCGAGCGTCTCGATCCAGGAATCCCGCGCCCTGATGCACCACACGCTTGGCAATGGCGAATATGACCTGTTTCGTCGCATGTCGGAGCCGGTGGTCTGCGCCCATGCCGTGATGACGCCGCAGAATGTCGCCTATGAGACCGAACGGCTGATCGCCGAGGCGCTTTATCATCTGCGCCCGGCCTATATGGTTTTTCCCGCCGATCTCGCCGCCGCGCCGGTGGCCGGCGAAGCGCGGCCGATCTCGCCGCCGCAGAGCGACGCGGCCGCTCTGGCCCATGTGACCGAGGCGATCGCCGAGGCTTTGGACAAGGCGCGCTCGGCCTGCGTGCTGCCCGGCGTGCTGATCGCGCGCGCCGGTCTCCAGCCGGCGCTGCATGCGCTGATCGACGCCTCCGGCCTGCCCTTCGCCACCATGTTCATGGACAAATCGGTGCTGGAGGAATCGCATCCCAATTATGTCGGCATGTATGACGGCGCTTTGATGCAGCCGGAGGTTCGCGCCTTCGTCGAGGAGGCCGACCAGATCCTGACCATCGGCACTCTGATGACGGATTTCAACACCGGCGCCTTCACCTCGCGGCTCGATCCGGCCAAGACCATTTCCATCGGCAAGCATCGCGTCCGCGTCGGCGACAAGACCTTTTTCAATGTCGAATTGGGCGATCTGCTAAACGCGCTCGCCGCGCGGCTGACGCGGCGCGACTGGCCGAAGGTCGCGGCGCGGACGCTCGGCGCCGCGACCGGCGCGGGCGCCGACAAGATCGACGCCGACGCGCTCTATCCGCGCCTCGCCGGCTTCCTGCGCGACAATGACATTTTGGTCGCCGAGACAGGCACGGCGTCGATGGGGCTCGGCTTCGCGAAAATGCCGCCGGGCGCCAATTTCTACAATCAAACTTTGTGGGGTTCGATCGGCTGGGCCACCCCGGCCGCTTTCGGCGCGGCGGTCGCGGCGCCGGACCGTCGCGTGGTGCTGCTGACCGGCGACGGCGCGCATCAATTGACGGTTCAGGAAATCAGCCAGTTCGCGCGTTACGGCCTGAAGCCGATCGTCTTCGTGGTCAATAATTCCGG
>NZ_JAYSBG010000018.1:0-23606 GCF_041915505.1 Rhodoblastus sp.
CGGCGGCGGGTGATGAATCGCGCCCCGCGCAGGAATAATCCGACAAAAAGATCGTCCATGAGGAGCCAGGCCATGCCGAAAGCTGAGTTGAAACCCGCCGAACTGTTCCCGATCTCCGGCGACAATGTCCGTGAAATCGCCGAAAAGGGGCTGACCCAGACCCGCGACGCCTATGAGAAGCTGAACGCCTCCGCCAAGGAAGCGGCCGGCTCGATCGAATCCTCTGCGACCATCGTCGCCAAGGGCCTGACCGAATTCAACGCCAAGGCCTTCGAGGCGATCCAGGCCAACGCCTATCTGACGCTCGACTATCTGTCCTCGCTCGTCGCGGCCAAGAGCCCGACCGAAGCCGTGTCGCTGCATTCCGCCCATGTCGAGAAGCAGCTCAAGGCCCTGAGCGGCCAGGCCAAGGACCTCACCGCTCTGGCGCAGAAGATCGCGCAGGAAGCCTCCGAGCCGCTCAAGACCCAGTTCGAAAAGACCATCAAGCCGGCGGCCTGATTCCGCAAATCCGCCGGCGCCGCCTGATCGGCGCCGGCTTCCCGCCCCCTCCGCGCCGGCGGCGGGAAGGATGTGCTGAAACGCCCAAAATATCTTGAAACTCAAGGGACGGCCCGGATAAGCCAATGGATCGTTTCGCCGACTTCGTCCTGACGCCGATAGCGCTGTTTTCCGGACGGTCGCTCGCGGTCGGGATCGCCCTGAGCATTCTCGGCGCGGCCCTGCTGATCTGGCTGCTGGCTCTGGTCCCGGCCGAGCGCCGTTTTGTCGGCCCGCTGCGGCGGATCGCCCACGGCCTGCGCGCCCTGCGCGGCAAGAATCAGGCGCCCGAAGCCCTGTTCGCCGAGGCCGACGCCCTGTTCGAGGCGAGCGCGCTCACCCCCGACTGGCGCCGCTATCGCTCCGGCGTGGAATTCGAGGACGGCAAGGCGGTGAATTATTCCGACCCGGCGGATTTCTTCGCTCTGGTCCACCTGCCCGGCCATTCCTATCCCAAATGGTCCTCGACGCTGGCCGGCGTCTTTCTCACCGTCGGCCTGTTCTTTACCTTTGTCGGTCTGTCGGCGGCCCTGCTTCAGCTTGGCGGCGACGGGCATGATTCTCTCTCGCCGGCGCAGCTCAAACATGCCGTCGAAGGCATTCTCGCCGTCAGTTCGGTGAAATTCATCACCTCGATCGCCGGCATTCTCGCCTATATTTTCTGGAGCGTGGTCGCCCGCCAGCAGGCGGCGGCGCAGACGGTCGCCGAGGAAGACCTGCTGCGCGAAATCCGGGCGCTCTCGCTTTATGTCGCGCCGGAAATGATTCTGCGCCGGCAATTGCGGCTCGCCGAAGCGCAGAGCGCCCGCTACGACACGCTGGCCGATGTGCTCACCGCCCGGCTCGACGCGGCTTTCGTCAAAATGTCCGACACGCTCGCGGAAGGCGCGGCCAAGGCCTTCGCCCCGCTGCGCGACGAAATCGCGGGCCTGAGCGCTCGCGCCAATGAGGCCAACGCCTCCGTGGCCGAAAGCGCGGGCGCGGCCTTCGGCAGCCTGTGGCGCGACGGGATTGGACGCCATCTCGAAAGCTTCAGCGGGGAAATCGGGCGCGGGGCGGATGATCTGACCCAATCCGCCGCGCGCATGGCCGCGCAGATGGAGCAGAGCCAGGATCGCATGGCCGCGACTCTCGCCGCCTTCGAGACGAAAATCGCCGGCCTGCCCGCCGCTTTCGCCGCCACCTCCGAACAAAACGCCCGCGACGCCGGCGCGGCCTTGCGCCGGACGCTCGACGACGCCCACAAGGCCGCCGAAGAGTCGAGCCAGGTCCAGGCCGAAAAAATGTCGGCGCGCATCGAGGGCGTCGCCGCCGCGCTGGCCGCCGCCGCCGGCGCGCTGACCCAGGCCGGCGTCGAGTCCCGCGCGCAAATGGCGGAAGGCGCCAAGGCCGTCTCGGCCTCGGGCGAGGAAGCCGCCGCGCGGTTGACCCGCATGGTCGAGGCTTTCGCCAATGCCGTGAGCCGGCTCTCGACGCGGCTTGATCAAACCGAACAGGCGCTCGGCGCCCATAATGAACGCCTCGACAAGGCGGGCGAGATCGTCTCCGGCGCCTCCGGCAATCTGGCTCTGGCCGCCGGCGCCATGGAAAGCGCCGCCGCGCCGCTGACCACCGCGACGCTGACCTTCCGCGACGCCTTGGGTCGGCTGTCCGACGCCGCCGCGCGGATCGAGCAGATTTCCTCCTCCGGCGACCAGATCGCCGGCCATATCGCCTCTTTCGGCTCGCAAATGACCGCGTCGCTCGCGGCCTTCGACGCCTTGCCCGGCAAGATCAAGGCGACGGAAAGCGGCTTCGGCGACGATATCGGACGCTCCGCCGCCGCCTTGACCGAAGCCGCCCATCGCCTGAGCGTGGGCTTCGAACAGGGTCAGGCCTCGCTGGCCTCGACGCTGGCCGGTTTCGAGGCGAAAATCCTCGCCATGCCGGCCGCCATGGCCGACGCTTCCGCGCAATCCTCGCGGGAGATCGGCGCCAAGGTGCAGAGCGCGCTCGACAGCGTGGCCGCCGCCGCGACCCAGGCCAGCCGGGGCGGCGCCGATCTGTTCGCCGCGCGGGTGGACGAGATCGCGCGCTCGCTGTCGCTCGCCGCCGACAAGCTGACCCAGGCGAGCGACGCCTCGGGCGCGCGGCTGCGCGACAGCCATGACGCTCTGGCCGCCGGCGCCGTGCAAAGCGCACAAGTGCTGTCGGGCGCCGCCGAAAGCTCGGCCGAACTGCTCAACAAGACGGTGGAGCGTTTCGCCGATTCCGCGCGCGGCCTGTCGCTCAAACTGGCGGAAGTCACTTTGGGCATCGACGCCCAGAACGCCCGGCTCGAACAGGCGGGCACATTGGTTGCGGGCGCCTCGCAATCGCTGGCGCAAGCCGCCGGCAGCATGAGCGAAGCCGCCGGCAGCGTCAGTGAAGCCGCCGGAACGGTGACGAAAGCCGCGCCGCCGCTGGCCAAGGCCAGCACGGCGCTTTCCGGCGCCATGGAGACCTTTTCCGGCGCCGCCGGCCGCATCGGCGCCTTGGCCGAATCCGGCCGCGATGTCGTCGAGACCTTCCAGCGCGCGGCGAGCGAGGCCAACAAGAGCCTCGGCGCCCATTCCGAAGGGTTTCGCGAGGTCGAGCGCATGGTCGCCCGCACGCTGGACGAGCTTACGCGCGGCGTTCAATCGCTCGGGCAGGAAATCACGCAATGCGTCGAGAGTTACGATAATGAAATCGCGCGCTCGATCGGCAGTCTCGAAGCGGCGCTGATCGACATCGGCGATATTGTCGACCATCGCGCGAAACAGACGGCCGAGGCGCGCTGATGTTCGCCGCCCGCGTTCACAAGATCGAGGAAGAAGAGAAGAAAGACGTTTTCGCGCCGGTCGCCGATCTGATGGTCGGCGTGGTGTTCATCTTCATCATCATGGTGCTGGCTTTGTCGCTGGTGATGATGGAAGACGCGGTGCCCCGGCCGCTCTACGACCAGACGGCGCAGGAACTGAAAGACGTCACAGCCGAGCGCGACGCGCTCAAGAAGCGCGCCGATCAATTCGCCGAATTCGTCAGCTATCTGAAGACCGGCAGCGTCGTGCCCTTGCTCGACCGTCTCGCCGAGGCCGACGCGACGCGCGCGAAAATCCTGCAAATGCTCAAGGAGCGCCTCGCCACGCAGGGCGTCGCCGTCGAGGCCGATTTCCGCAGCGGCGTGCTGCGCCTGCCCACCGGCAATCTGTTCGAATCCGGTGAGGCCGATCCGACGCCCCACGGCCGCGAGGTCATCCGCCTGCTCGGCGCGGCTTTGGCCGATACGGTCCCGTGCTTCCTGCCGGGCGCCGCGCCGCCGCCCGCCTGTCCGCCGCAATCACAGGGCAGCGTGCTCAATGCGGTCTATATCGAGGGCCATACCGACGCCGCGCCCCTGCGCGGCGTGAAGGAAGGGCTGCGCGATAATTGGGACCTATCCGCCGCCCGCGCCATCGAGGCCTTTCGCATCGTGCGGGACTCCGATCCGCGCGCGCCCAATCTGAAAAACGCCGAGGGCAAGAGCCTGCTCGGCGTCAGCGGCTATGCCGACACCCGGCCCGTGACCGAGGGCCTGAGCGACAAGCAGCGCGCGGACAAGGCCGTCATGGAGACCGACCGCCGCATCGAGGTCCGGCTGATCATGGCGGTCAATCGCGACCAGGTGGAAAAAGCCCTGCGCGAGCTGAACCAGCGGCTGGAACGGCTCGATGCCGGCGCGAAATGAACCGCGTCCATCCCTGCTGGCGAAGGCGGGGCGTTCGCGCCTGCGTCGCCTCGCCAATGAACTCGAAGAGCGCCACGGCCCCGGCCGCGCGGCGCCCGGCGCGCCGGATTCGCTGATCGCGCGGGCGGCGCGCAAACTCGCCGCCAATGGGAGCGACCTCGCCGCGCTCGATTTCGCCGAGAAGAAAGCGGTGCTGGAACTGCTCTGGCGCCGGCGCAATCCTTGGATTCCCCTAGCTTCCGACATCGCTGACTGGCTGCGCTGGGCGGAAACCGGCTGGAAGCCGCGCATCGCCGAAACGCGCGCCTGCATCGCTTTGCTGCGCCATTTCGACCCGGACAATCCCGCCGCAGCCATGACGCGCGACTGGCTCGAAAACCGGCAGGACGCGCTTTGGGGCCGATTCGGCGATTTCGCCCGCGCATGGCGGCTGTGGGAGGGCGCGCCGGCCGTCGCGCGCGCCGCCGAGAGCTTGGCGCGAGGCGATCTCGCCTTCCTGCGCGAAGCCGAACGCAACGCCCAGACCCGGACTGTTCTGCAAGGCTCCGGCTTTATGGTCGCGGTCACGGAGGCTTATGCGCGCCGCCTGTCGCAAGACGCCGCGCCCGACCAATGGACCGCCATCGGTCCCCTGCTGGATTTCTTCGAGCCCGGCGGCCTGCTCGGCGCCGGCGGCCCGGCGTCGGCGCGCGCTCGGGCCAAGATCGCGATCATCGAGGGCCTCGTCTCCTGGGCCGCCGCGCGCGCCGCGCCGGAGGCCATCGCCCATGCGCTGAAAATGGCCTTTCGCATCGCGGGCGATCCGCGCGCCGGATTGGACGACTGGCTCGACCTTCCCGAAGGCGTGCTCGCGCAGGTCGAGCTTTGGCTGGTCGAGGACACGCTCGAAAGCTCGTTTCGCATCGTCGAGGAGTTGCGCACGGATGAGCGCGAGGCTTTGGCCGCGCGGCGTGATTTCTGGCGTTCCTATCTGCCCTTCGTCACGCGGGCGCGGCTGATCGGCGCGCGCAAGGCGCAGAGCGCGGCGGCGACGCTTGGCGCGCCCTGCTGCGGCCTCAAGACCTATCTGAGCGACCATTGCGGCTTCGTGCTGGAGCTGCGCGGACCCGAGGGCCGCCGGCTCATGGCGCTGGAGCTCAACAATCTCGCGCAGACATTGTTCTGGGCCGGCGACAATGCGCGCGCGCCGCGCTTCGACCAGCGCCTTTATGACGTCAGCGCCCTGCGCGGGACCAGCGACGCCGCGCTGAGCCATTTGCCGCCAATCGGCTGGACGGAAAAATTCGCGGCGGTGATCGAAAACCATGCGGGACTTGCGGCCTCGAATCGCATAAATCTGCTCAATTCCGACAGCGAAACAGTCAGTTCTTCCGCTGTTTGAAGAAAAAGTTACTTCAAGCGTCGTCATTTTGATGTCGTCGGCCCCTCCTACCAAGGGGCGCGCAATGTTAATGTCGCAATCAGCTCCAGCTTGCAGGCTTGCGGGGGGCGGAGCGACACGAGAAAGGGAGTCGCCCATGAAAAAAGTTCTTCTCGGCCTGTTCGCCCTCGGCATGATCGTCGCCGACATGCCCGCCGCCAACGCCGTGGTCTGCGCGCGCGGCGTCTATCGCGCCGGCTGCGCCGGCCCGCACGGCGCCGTGGTCACGCGCCGCCCGGTTGTCGCGCCGCGCTGCTATTATCGCGCGGGCGTGCGCGTCTGCCGCTGATCGGTTTTACGCGTTTCGAACGGCCCCGCCCCAGGCGGGGCCGTTTTGCTTTGGGAGCGGCCGTCAGCACTCGCTGCGGTTTGCTGCTAACAATTTGATTATGTTGACATTTTTTTGAATTGGCCGCCTAATTTCGCTATTGCGAGAAGGAGGCGGCGATGGCGTCAAAGGACTTTGTGCGGCAGCTCGAAGGCTATGGGATCACGACGGCCAATATTCTCTATCGGATGCCGGATCATCCGGCGATCCTGCAAAGCTTCATCTGGCAGGAATATGATCTTCAGCCAGACTTCCCGGAATTGCGGAAGTTCCTGAAATTCTGGACCGAGAAGATCGAGGGCGCCATTCACCACGTGATCGTCGGTCATTCCGGCCTGATCAAGCCAGCAGAACTGCGAATGGTCAGCGCGGAGTTCCGGCTGCACTGACGATCGAGACGTCGCGAAGGCGATCCGGCCCTCGCCATCTCGCCGCAAGCAGGGAAAGCGGGCGCCATCCCCTCTCCCCGCAAGCGGGGAGAGGGTTAGGGTGAGGGGCTGGGCCGCCGGCTTCAATGTCAAAAGCTCCCCGCCCTGAACAATCGGGTACGGCGCTCAATCCTGCCTGCTCTCCGCCCTTCCCCTCGGGCCCCTCACCGCTTTCCCCTCGGGCCCCTCACCCCTGCCCTCTCCCCGCAAGCGGGGAGAGGGAGCAAAACGCCGCCCCAATTCTTTTTTGTTTGCGCGCGCTGCTCTATTGTGGCGACCAATGAAGCCGCACAGGGGCGGGCTTCCAGCCCGTCCGGCCGCCCGGAGAATTGACCGCGCATGAATGAATCTTTTTCGCCCTTGCCCGCCGAACCGGACGCCGAAACCGCCCCGACCGCCGAAGAACGCGCCTCGCTGGTCGAGCAATTGCGCGAGGCCGTGCTCGAAAAGCTGAATTATTCCGTCGGCAAGGACCGCAACACCGCGAGTGAGCGCGACTGGTTCATCGCCGTGGCTCTGGCGGCGCGCGACCGCATGGTCAATGACTGGATGCGCTCGGTGCGCGACGCCTATCGCGAGAACCGCCGCCGCGTCTATTACCTGTCGCTGGAATTCCTGATCGGCCGGCTGCTGATCGATTCGCTCACCAATCTCGATCTGGTCGAGCCGATGCGCGCAGCGCTGGCCGGCCTCGACATCGATCTCGACAAGCTGCGCAATGTCGAGCCAGACGCCGCGCTCGGCAATGGCGGTCTCGGCCGTCTCGCCGCCTGTTTCATGGAAAGCATGGCGACGCTCTGCATCGCCGCCCATGGCTATGGCATACGCTACGACCACGGCCTGTTCCGCCAGACCATTTCCGACGGCTGGCAGCATGAATATCCCGAGGACTGGCTGGATTTCGGCAATCCGTGGGAATTCCCGCGCCCCGAGGTGAATTACAATATCGGCTTCGGCGGCGTGGTCGAGAGCGTCCCGCGTCCGGGCGGCGTCCCGGCTCATATCTGGAAACCGTCCGAAACCGTGGTCGCGGTGGCCTATGACACGCCGGTGGTCGGCTGGCGCGGCGCGCAGGTCAACACCTTGCGTCTGTGGTCGGCCCGCGCGCCCGATCCTTTGCGGCTCGACGTGTTCAACCAGGGCGATTATGTCGGCGCGCTGGCCGATCAGGTCCACGCCGAATCCATCTCGAAAATTCTCTATCCGAGCGATTCCACCGCCGCGGGTCAGGAATTGCGGCTGCGGCAGGAATATTTCTTCGCCTCGGCCTCGCTGCAGGATCTCGTCCGTCGCCATCTGAAGCAGAATGGCGATATCGACACGCTGGCCGACAAGGTGGCGATCCAGCTCAACGATACCCATCCGGCGATCGGCGTCGCCGAACTGATGCGCCTGCTGGTGGACGTGCATGGCCTCGACTGGGACCGCGCCTGGGAGATCACGCAGGCGACCTTCTCCTACACCAATCACACGCTGCTGCCGGAGGCGCTGGAAACATGGCCGACGCCGCTGATGGAGCGGTTGCTGCCGCGCCACATGCAGATCATCTATCTCATCAACGCCGAACATCTCGACAGATTGCGCGCCGAGGGCCTCGAAGAACCCGGCAAGCTGGCCGCTTTGTCGCTGATCGACGAGAATCACGGCCGCCATGTCCGCATGGGCCATCTCGCCTTTCTCGGCTCGCACAAGGTCAATGGAGTCTCGGCGCTGCACAGCGAACTGGTCAAAAAGACCGTGTTCCACGACCTGCATGAAATCTTCCCGGACCGCATCGTCAACAAGACCAACGGCGTCACCTTCCGCCGCTGGCTGTTCGAGGCCAATCCGCATCTGACCAAACTGATCGCCGAGACCATCGGCAAGGATTTCTACGACGACCCGCAGGCGCTGGCGAAACTGGAGCCTTTCGCGACCGATCTCGACTTTCAGGCGCGTTATGGCGCGGCGCGGCAGGCCAATAAATCGGCCTTGGCCAATCTCATCGCCGACCGAATGCTGATCAAGGTCGATCCCACCGCCTTGTTCGACGTGCAGATCAAGCGCATCCACGAATACAAGCGCCAGCTTCTCAATATCCTGCAGACCATCGCGCTCTACAACGAGATCCGCGCGCAGCCGATGCGCGACTTCGTGCCGCGGGTGAAAATCTTCGCCGGCAAGGCCGCGGCGAGCTATCATATGGCCAAGCTGATCATCAAACTGGCCAATGACGTGGCGCGGGTGGTGAACAACGATCCGACGGTGCGCGATCTTCTCAAGGTGGTCTTCCTGCCCAATTACAATGTCAGCCTCGCGGAAGCGATCATCCCGGCCGCCGACCTGTCCGAGCAGATCTCGACCGCCGGCATGGAGGCTTCCGGCACCGGCAATATGAAAATGGCGCTCAACGGCGCGCTCACCATCGGCACGCTGGACGGCGCCAATGTCGAGATCAGGGAGCGCGTTGGCGACGACAATATTTTCATCTTCGGCCTGACGACCGAAGAGGTGGCGGAGCGCCGCAAGAAAGGCAATGACGCCCGCGAAACCATCGAGGCCTCGCCTTTGCTGCACGAGGTCATCGAGTCCCTCGCCAATGGCGCCTTTTCGCCCGACGACCGCCACCGCTACGCGCCGCTGGTCGACATGCTGACCTATCACGATTATTTCCTCGTGACGGCTGATTTTGACGCCTATTCCGCCGCGCAGGCCCATGTCGCGCGGCGCTGGCGCGACCGCAAGAGCTGGCAGCGCTCGGCCATTCTCAACACCGCCCGCACCGGCTGGTTCTCCTCCGACCGCGCCATCGCCGAATATGCGGACGACATCTGGAAGGTTCCGGTTCGCCAATCATGAGCCAAAATCCGGATCGCACGCCGGACGCCGACGTCGAGGCCATCGTCGCCGGACGGCATCCCAACCCCTTCGCCGTGCTCGGCCCCCATGCGAGCGCGCAAGGCGTGGCGATCCGCGCCTTTGCTCCGGGCGCGCTGAAGCTCGCCGCCGTCTATGCCGATGGCGCGCGCGTCGCGCTCGCGCCGCGCGGCGACGGCTTTTTCGAAGGCGCGGCGGCGAACAAACCGGTCTTCGCCGCCTATCGTCTGGATGCGGAGAACGAGGGCGGGCGCTGGGATTGGGACGATCCCTATCGGTTTGGCCCGATCCTCGGCGAAATCGACGACCATCTGCTGGTGGAGGGCGCGCATCACGAGCTTTATCGCCGCCTCGGCGCGCATCGCCTCACGCATGAAGGCGTCGAGGGCGTGCATTTCTCGGTCTGGGCGCCCGACGCCAGCCGCGTCTCGGTGGTTGGCGATTTCAACCTTTGGGACGGGCGGCGCGCCTGCATGCGCAAGCGCATCGACAGCGGGCTGTGGGAAATCTTTCTGCCCGGCGTTCCGGAAGGCGCGTTCTACAAATATGAAATCCTGTCGGCGGCGGGCGAGATCATGCCGCTCAAGGCCGATCCGTTCGGCCAGCAGGCCCAGATGCGCCCCTCCACCGCCTCGGCGGTCGCCGGCGCCCCTGCCTTCCAATGGACCGACGCGGACTATCTCGCCGCGCGCGCGCAATGCGATCCGCGACGCGCGCCTTTGTCGATCTATGAGGTCCATCTCGGCTCCTGGCGCCGGGGCGAGGACAATCGCTTCCTGACCTATGACGAACTGGCCGACAGCCTGATCCCCTATGTGGTGGAGCAGGGATTCACCCATCTCGAACTGCTGCCCATTTCCGAACATCCGCTCGACGCCTCATGGGGCTACCAGCCGATCGGCCTTTATGCGCCGACCTCGCGCTTCGGCGATCCGGACGGCTTTCGCCGCTTCGTCGACCGCGCCCATGCGCAGGGGCTCGGGGTGATCCTCGATTGGGTCCCGGCCCATTTCCCGACCGACGAACACGGCCTCGCCTGGTTCGACGGCAAGCCGCTCTATGAAAACGCCGATCCGCGTCGCGGTTTTCATCCCGACTGGAATACCGCGATTTATGATTTCGGCCGCCGTGAAGTCGCCAATTTCCTCGCGGTCAATGCGCTCTACTGGTTCGAGCAGTTCCACATCGACGGCCTGCGCGTCGATGCGGTCGCCTCGATGCTCTATCTCGATTATTCGCGCAATGAAGGCGAGTGGACGCCGAACCAATATGGCGGCAAGGAAAATCTCGAAGCCATCGCCTTCCTGCAAAGCGTCAACCGGCTGGTCTATGAACGCTATCCCGGCGCGCTGATGATCGCCGAGGAATCGACCTCCTGGCCCGGCGTCTCGCAGCCGGTTCATGCCGGGGGCCTGGGCTTCGGCTTCAAATGGAACATGGGCTGGATGAACGACACCTTGCGCTATGTGGCGCAGGACCCGATCTACCGCCGCTGGAGCCATGACAAGCTGACCTTCGGCCTGCTCTACGCCTTCGCGGAAAATTTCATCCTGCCGATCTCGCATGATGAAGTGGTGCATGGCAAAGGCTCGCTGATCGGCAAGATGCCCGGCGACGAATGGCGCCGCTTCGCCAACGCACGCGCCTATTACGCCTTCATGTGGGCCCATCCCGGCAAGAAGCTCCTGTTCATGGGTCAGGATTTCGGCCAGATCAGCGAGTGGAGCGAAGACCGCTCGCTCGAATGGCATTTGCTGCAATTCTGGCCCCATGCCGGCCTGAGCCGGCTGGTGCGCGACCTCAACACGCTTTATCGCGCTTATCCCGCTTTGCACGCGCGCGATTGCGAGGCCGAAGGCTTCCAATGGCTGGTGGTGGACGATTCCGAAACCTCCGTCTTCGCCTGGCAGCGGCGCGGTGGGCCGGATGATCCGCCGGTCGCGGTCGTGGTCAATTTCACCCCGGTTCCACGCCCGGATTATCGCATCGGCCTGCCGGCGCCGGGACGCTGGCGCGAGATCCTCAACACCGACGCCGATGTCTATGGCGGCGGCGGCCTCGGCAATCTCGGCGCGGTGGAGGCGACAGCCGAGCCGTATGACGGCCAACCAGCCTCGGCGCGCGTGATGGCGCCGCCGCTCGGCGCCGTTTACCTGGTCCATGAACCAGATGTTCAGCCTCGGAGTTGATCCAGATTGACGCGGCCGGGCCAAGCCTGAATTAAAATGAAAATCCTGCCGCAAGAGAGGCGCCGGAGGCAAAAGTCCGATGACGAAATCCTTCACCGTCCCGCTGTCGAGACCGCCATCCGTCAATGCCCCGCTCGCCCGTAACGCCTTGGCCTATGTGCTGGCGGGCGGGCGCGGCTCGCGCCTGATGGAGCTGACCGACCGCCGCGCCAAGCCCGCCGTCTATTTCGGCGGCAAGGCGCGCATCGTCGATTTCGCTTTGTCGAACGCGCTCAATTCCGGCATACGCCGTATCGCGGTCGCCACCCAATACAAGGCGCACAGCCTGATCCGCCATTTGCAGCGCGCCTGGACCTTCCTGCGCCCCGAGCGCAACGAGAGCTTCGACCTGCTGCCGGCCTCGCAGCGCATTTCCGAGAATATGTGGTATGTCGGCACCGCCGACGCGGTCTATCAGAACGCCGATATCATCCTCGACTACGATCCGAAATTCATCATCATCCTGGCCGGCGACCACGTCTACAAAATGGACTACGAGCTGATGCTCCAGCAGCACGTCGACCAGGGCGCCGACGTGACCGTGGGCTGTCTCGAAGTCTCGCGCGAAGAGGCCAAGGGCTTCGGCGTGATGGGCATAGACGAGACCAACCGCATCGTCTCGTTCGATGAGAAACCCAAGGAGCCGGCGCCCATGCCGGGCCGGCCGGATCGCTGCCTCGCCAGCATGGGGATCTATGTCTTCAACACGACCTTCCTGTTCGACCTGTTGCGCGAAGACGCCGCCAACGGCCTGTCGACCCATGATTTCGGCAAGGACCTGATCCCCTATATCGTCAAGCACGGCAAGGCGGTGGCGCATCATTTCTCATCTTCCTGCGTGCGCTCGACGCAGGAGGTCGCGCCCTACTGGCGCGACGTCGGCACGGTGGACGCCTATTGGGCCGCCAATATCGACCTGACCCATATCGAGCCCGAGCTGGATATTTTCGACCGCGACTGGCCAATCTGGACCTATGCAGAACTGACCGCCCCCGCCAAATTCGTCCATGACGTCGACGGCCGCCGCGGTCAGGCGGTGTCCTCGCTGGTTTCCGGCGGCTGCATCGTCTCCGGTTCGTCCCTGCGTAATTCGCTGCTGTTCAACCGCGTGCGCGTCAATTCCTACGCCCAGGTCGAGGAGGCCGTGATCCTGCCCGATGTCGATATCGGGCGCTCGGCGCGACTCACCAAGGTGGTGGTGGATCGCGGCGTGCGCATTCCGTCCGGCCTGGTCATCGGCGAGGATCCCGAACTCGACTCCGCCCGCTTCCGCCGCACCTCGGGCGGCGTCTGCCTCGTCACCCAGCCGATGATCGACCGACTCCCAGAATGAAATCCCGCCCCGCATGAAGCCTCTCGCCGCGCTTTCGGTCGCGTCCGAAATCTATCCGCTGGTCAAGACCGGCGGGCTCGCCGATGTCGCCGGCGCCCTGCCCGGCGCGCTCGCCGCCGAACAGGTGAGCCTGCGCACCCTTTGTCCCGGCTATCGCCCCGTGCTGGCCGCGTTGAAAAAGGCCGAGACAGTCGCGAAATTCAACGATCTGTTCGGCGGCCCCGCGCGCCTGCTGGCGGGACGCGCCGGCGCTCTGGAGCTGTTCGCGCTCGACGCGCCGCATCTCTACGACCGCGACGGCGGACCCTATGCCGGCCCGGACGGGCTCGATTTCGCGGACAACGCCTTTCGCTTCGCGGCTCTGGCCAAAGTCGGCGCCGCGCTCGGACAGGGCCTCGTCGAAGGCTTCGCGCCCAAAATTCTGCACGCCCACGACTGGCAGGCGGGTCTTGCCGCGGCCTATCTGCATTACAGCGGCAAGCCGCGCCCCGGCGCGGTCATGACGGTGCATAATCTCGCCTTTCAGGGCCAGTTTCCGGCCGAGCTTTTCGCCGCGCTCGGCCTGCCGCCGCAGGCCTTTTCCATCGAGGGCGTGGAATATTACGGCGGAATCGGCTTCCTGAAGGCCGGCTTGCAGCTTTCCGACCGCGTCACCACCGTTTCGCCGACCTATGCGCAGGAAATCCAGCAGCCCCATGCGGGCATGGGGCTCGACGGGTTGTTGCGCGCCCGCGCCAGCGAACTTTCGGGCATTCTCAACGGCATTGACGTCGATGTCTGGAACCCGGAGACCGACCCGCTGATCGCCGCGCCTTTTTCGGCGAAAAAGCTCGGCGCCCGCGCGGACAACAAAAAAGCCTTGCAGGCGCGGCTGGCGCTGGCGCGCGAGCCTGAGCGCCTCCTGGTCGGCGTGGTGAGCCGGTTGTCGTGGCAGAAGGGCCTCGACCTGCTGCTCGCCTGCCTGCCGGTTCTCGAACAATGCGACGCCCAGCTCGCTTTGCTCGGCAGCGGCGATCCCGCGCTCGAAGCCGCCTTTCAGGAGGCCGCGCAGACCCATCCCGGCCGGATCGGCGTTCATTTCGGCTATGAGGAGCGACTGGCCCATCTCATCCAGGCCGGCGCGGACGCCATTCTCGTGCCCTCGCGCTTCGAGCCGTGCGGCCTGACCCAGCTTTGCGCCATGCGCTATGGCGCCGTGCCGGTGGTCGCGCGGGTCGGCGGCCTTGCCGACACCATCATCGACGCCAATGAAATGGCGTTGCAGGCCAATTGCGCCACCGGCCTGCAATTCGCGCCGGTCGCGGCCGACGCCCTCGCTGGCGCTTTGCGTCGCTGCGCGGCGTTGCACGCGCAAAAGAGCCTGTGGAAGAAGCTCCAGACCAACGGCCTCAAGACCGATGTGAGCTGGGCCAATCCCGCCCGCCATTACGCGCAGATCTACCGCGAGATCGCGCCGCCGGACGCCAAATCTTGAGCGGCTGGACCGTCCTTCCCGGCGCGCCGGAGCCGCTCGGCCTGACGCTGGCGGAAGCCGGCGCCAATATCGCGGTTTATTCTGAGACGGCGGAGCGCATCGAACTCTGCCTGTTCGACGCCGGCGGTCGGCAGGAGATCGCGCGGCTTGCCCTGCCCGGCCGGACCGGCCCGGTCTTTCACGGCTTCGTCCCCGGCCTCGCGGCGGGCGCGCTCTATGGGTTCCGCGCGCACGGCCCCTGGCGGCCGAAGGACGGCCTGCGTTTCAATCCCAACAAGCTGCTGCTCGATCCCTTCGCGCTGGCGCTCGATGGGGCGATCCGACTGCACGACAGTTTTTTCGCCGCGCAGGACGGCGTCTTTTCGACCGAAGACAGCGCACCATTCGCGCCGAAAGCCGTGGCCGCCACGCCCCAATTGGCCGCACCGCGACGCCGCAAAATTCCGTGGTCCGACACCGTCATCTATGAAATGCATGTGCGCGGCTTCACGAAGCGACTGCAAAGCCTGCCCGAAGCCGTACGCGGAACCTTCGCGGGCCTGGCCCATCCGGTCGCGCTGGCGCATCTGAAGCTGCTCGGCGTGACGACCCTGGAGCTGATGCCCTGCGCCGCCTGGATCGACGAGCGTCACCTTCGCGCGGCCGGCCTGACCAATTATTGGGGCTATAATCCCGTCGCCTTTCTCACCCCCGATCCGCGCCTCGCGCCTGGCGGGTGGCGCGAGGTGCGCGAGAGCGTCGCGGCCTTGCAGGCGGCCGGTTTCGAAGTCCTGATCGACGTCGTGCTCAACCATAGCGGCGAGAGCGACAAGGACGGCCCGACGCTTTCCCTGCGCGGGTTCGACAACCCGACCTATTACCGCCTCGATCCGGCCGACCCGGCCCGCTATATCGACGACGCCGGCTGCGGCAACATCCTGCGGCTCGATCGTCCCGCAACCTTGCGCCTCGCGATGGAGTCGCTGCGCGCCTGGGCGCTCTACGGCGGCGTCGATGGTTTCCGCTTCGACCTCGCCACCACGCTGGCGCGCCGCGCCGAAGGCTTCGATCCGCACGCGCCGCTGCTCGCGGCCATTGCGCAAGACCCCGTCCTGCGCGATCTCAAGCTGATCGCCGAACCCTGGGACATCGGCCCGGGAGGCTATCAGATCGGCCGCTTTCCCGCCGGCTGGGGCGAATGGAACGACCAGTTCCGCGACATTGCGCGCAAATTCTGGCGCGGCGATGCCGGCATGATCGGCGCGCTGGCGACGCGGCTCGCAGGTTCGGCGGATCTTTTCGCGGGCAGCAAGCCGCCGTCGCGCGGCGTCAATTTCGTCACCGCCCATGACGGCTTCACGCTCGCCGATCTCGTCGCTTATGAGCGCAAGCATAATGAGGCCAATGGCGAGCAGAACCGCGACGGGACCGATTCCAACCATTCCTGGAACAACGGCGCCGAGGGCGAGACCGCCGATGAATCCATCAACGCGGCGCGACGGCGCGACCAGCGCAATCTGCTGGCGACGCTGCTGCTGGCGCGCGGGACGCCGATGCTCTCGACGGGCGCGGAACTGGGGCAGAGCCAGCGCGGCAACAACAACGCCTATGCGCAGGACAATGAAACCGCCTGGCTCGATTGGGACAAGGCGGATGTGCGGCTGGCCGCCTTCACGCGCGCGCTGATCGCTCTGCGCCGTGCGACGCCAGCCATCACGGAAGACGCCTTCCTGACCGGCGCGCCGCGCGCAGGCGAGGCTTTTCCCGATGTCGAATGGCGCGGCGCCGATGGCGAAATCCTGCGCGACGCGCAATGGAGCGACGGCGAGCAGCGTTTTCTCGCAGCCTTTTTCTGCGCGCATCAGGCGCGCGCCGGCTTGCTGTTCAACGCCGGCCACACAGCAGCCCATTTCCGGCTCCCGCCAGCGCGCGAAGGCCATTTCTGGCGCCGCGCGCTCGACACAGCCGTCGAGGACGGAGCCGGCGACGGCGCCTGTTTCGATTGCGGCGAGACGCTGATCGTCGCGCCGCGCGCTGCGCTCGTATTGGTCGAGACGCCGGACGCGCCCGCCGCCCTGTTCGACGCGCCGCCGCAGGCGGAGACGCTGGAGGCGCTCGCCCGTGCGGCGGGACTCACGCCCGACTGGCATGACATTGGCGGCGCGCGCCATATGGTCCCCGATTCCACCAAACGAGCGCTTCTGAGGGCGATGGGTTTCGCCGCCGAAACGCAAAGCGAAGCGCGCGCCAGCCTCCGGCGACTCGCCGCCGAACGCGACCGCCGCTCCCTGCCGTTTGCTCTGGTGTTTCGCGAGGGCCACCCGATCGCCGTTCCGTTCGCCGCCGCGCCGTCAGAAGCGCTTGTCCTGACCAACGAGAACGGCGCCGAGCAACGCATCGCGCTCGCCGCCCAAGACCTGCGCCGCGCGGAAAGACGCGCCTGCGACGGCGGCTTGTTCACCGTTCATGTCGTGACCTTGCCGCCTCTGCCCGTCGGCCGCTATCGGCTCGCCTTGGAAACCGACCGTGCGACCTCATGCCATATCACCATCGCGCCGCGCGCCTGTTACTGGCCTGACGCGCTCGACGCCGGCGTTTCGGGGATCAGCGCACAACTCTATAGTCTGCGCCACGACGGCGATCAGGGAATCGGCGATTTCACCGCGCTCGCCGAGTTGTCGGAGGCGGCTGGCCGCGCCGGCTACCAGACAATCGGGATCAACCCGCTGCACGCCTTGTTCGCGCAGGATCGCGAACGCGCCAGCCCCTATCATCCCAGCGATCGCAATTTCCTCGATCCGCTCTATCTCGATCTCGAAAGGCTCGGCGACATCACCGGCCTGCCCTCGCCGCTCGACGCGGGCACGCGGGCGCAAGCCAAGGCGCTCGCGGCCAAGGCGGCGGTGGATTATCCCGGCGTCTGGGCGCTGAAAAGCGAGGCTCTCGCCGCGCATTTCGACGCTTTCGAACAGGCGTCCGCCGATCCCGCCTTCGCACCCGCGCGCGATTTCGAAAGCTTTGTCGCCGAGGGCGGCGACAGGCTCCAGCATTTCGCTGCGTTCGAAGCGAAGTCCCGCGCCGGCGCCGCCTGCGATCCGGCGCGCTCCGTGCGCGTGATCTGTTTCGAGCAATGGCTGTGCGACCGGCAATTGGCGCAGGCCGCCGTGCGCGGAAAAGCCGCTGGCCTCGCCTTGGGATTTTATCGCGATCTCGCCGTCGGCGCGGCGCCCGACGGCGCGGAGATCGCCGCCGAATCCGGCCTGTTCCTGCGCGGCGTTTCGGTCGGCGCGCCGCCCGACCCGTTCGCGGAAGGCGGCCAGGTCTGGAACCTGCCGCCGCCCGATCCGCTCGCCATGGCGCGCGACGGCTATGCCGCGTTCGCCGGCCTGTTGCGCGCCAACATGCGTCACGCCGGCGCCCTGCGCATCGATCACGTGATGGCGTTGGCGCGGCTGTTCGTCGTCCCCGACGGCGCGCCCGCGCTCGACGGCGCCTATCTGTCCTATCCCTTGAACGATCTCCTCGGCGAACTGGCGCTGGAAAGCGTCCGCGCGCGCTGCGTGGTGGTCGGCGAGGATCTCGGCACGGTGCCGGAGGGTTTCCGCGACCGAATGGCGGTCGAAAATGTGCTGAGCTACCGCGTGCTGTTCTTCGAGCGCCAGGGCGCTGATTTCGCCCCGCCCGCCGCTTATCCGCGCAAGGCGCTGGCCTGCGCCTCGACCCATGACCTGCCGACCCTCATCGGCTGGCGGCGTGGCGCCGATATCGCCGAAAAAGCGGCGCTCGACCTCATCCCGCCGGAGGCCGCCGAGACCGAAAAAGAGCGTCGGCGCGCCGACGAGGCGCGCCTGCTGAAAGCTCTCGCCGCCGAGGGTCTTTTACGCGACGCCTCCCCCTCCGACGCCGATTTCGTCGCCGCCGTTCACGCTTTCATCGCCAAGACGCCGTCCGTTCTGGCGCTGGTCCAGATTGACGATCTGCTCGGCGAAACCACCGGCGTCAACCTGCCCGGCACCGACCGCGAGCGCCCCAATTGGCGGCGCCGATTGGCGCGCGCGGTCGATGCGCTCGCGCCGGGCGCGCGCCCGCGCCGCTAAACGTCAGCGCCGCCTTGCGCAGGGCGCAAAACCTTCAATCGCGCCCTTTTCGCGCGCCTTCGCAACAATTCTTGCGGCGAGGCGTTGGGCCGAATGCGAGGCCCGGCGATGCAGGACGATTCGATACGCAGCGACGATGCTCTGCTGATCGTCGACATCCAGAACGATTTTTGCCCCGGCGGCGCCCTGCCGATCGCCGAGGGCGACGCCATTCTGCCGCGCGTCAACGCGCTGATCGAGGCGGCGGAGCGGGCCGGCGCGCTGGTGGTCGCCTCGCGCGACTGGCATCCGCCGGAGCACGTCAGCTTCGCGGCGCGCGGCGGGCCCTGGCCGCGCCATTGCGTGCAGGGCGAACCGGGCGCCGCCTTCCACCCCGCCCTGCGCCTGCCCGAGCGCGCGCTGCTCATCCCCAAGGGCGACCGCGACGATACGGACCAATATTCCGCCTTTGACCGCACCAGCCTCGCCGAGGCCCTGCGCCGTCATGCCGTACGGCGGGTCTGGGTTTGCGGGCTGGCGCTCGATGTCTGCGTCAGGGCGACGGCGCTCGACAGCCTCGCCGCCGGCTTTCCAACCCTGCTCGTCGCTTCCGCCAGCCGCCCCGTAACGGAAGCAGGGGGCGCCGCCGCGCTGCAGGATTTTTCTCGGGCCGGCGGACGCATAATGGCGTAACGCCTCAGGGCGCCCCGGCGTCTTTCGCCTGTCGCAGCAGCCGTTCCCGCAAAGCCTCGGCTTCGGCCTGAAGCCTTGGCGAGACCGAGACGGGATAGGGGCGCGGCGCGGGGGCCAAAGCGCGCGCTTCGGCCGGCAGCGTGGCGATCGCTTGCGCGGCCTGCGCGCGCAACACGCCGAGGTCCGCGACCGGGGGCGCGAGGCGCCGCCCGCCGCGCATGACCGGAACGAGCAACGGCCGCCCCTCGCAGGGCTCATCGAAACGAGCCAGAACGTCGCCGGCCGCGACGCCGCCCTCCTCGCGCCGGAACACCTGCTTGCGGCCCGGCAAGGTGGCCTTGGTCTGCGACAGCTTCATGCGTCCTGCGCCGGCATATTCAGTCAGCTTATAGGCGATATCGAGCGCCGGCGCGTCGGCGGAAACGCTCATATCGGTGCCCACGCCGAAAATGTCGATCGGCGCGCCGGCCCTGACCAGCGCGTCGACCTTGGTCTCGTTGAGCCCGCCGCTGGCGACGATGCGCAGATGCTGCAGCCCCGCCTCATCCAGCAGGGCGCGCGTCGCGCGCGACAGCGCGGCGAGATCGCCGGAATCGAGCCGCACCCCGGTCAGGCGGCAGTCCGACCCGAGCCGTCTCGCGAGCGCGATCGCATCGCGCACGCCTTGCAGCGTGTCATAGGTGTCGACCAGCAGAACGGTCTGCGGATAGACCCGCGCGAAGGCTTCGAAAGCCTCGGCCTCGCTGGCAAAGGCCTCGACAAAACTATGCGCCATGGTGCCGGCTGCGGGCAGGCCGTAAAGCGCGGCGGCGGCGAGCAGAGACGTCCCTTCGACCCCGGCGATCGCTAAGGCGCGCGCGCCACGGATCGCGGCGTCGCCGCCCTGGGCGCGGCGGGCGCCGAAATCCATTACGCGGCGGCCCGCCGCCGCCGTGACGACGCGATGCGCCTTGGAGGCGAGCAAGGTCTGCAGGCCGATATGATTGAGGATCAGCGTTTCGAGAACCTGTCCCTGACCGATCGGCGCAATCACTTCAAGAATCGGCTCGTTCGGAAAGAAGGGCGTCCCTTCCGGCAGGGCATAGATGTCGCCGGTAAAACGAAACCCTCGCAGGCCATCGAGAAAATCTTCGGGAAACAGGCCGAGTTCGCCCAGGAAGGCGATGTCATCCTCGGAAAAGCGGAAACGCTCGATTTCCGTCAGCAATTCGTCCAGCCCGCAGGCGATCAGGAAATTGCGCTCTTCCGGAAAGGCGCGGACGAACAGGCTGAACGCCGCCTCGCCCTCCATGCCCTGCGCCCGATAGGCGCGCAGCATGGTGAGTTGGTAAAGGTCGAGGAACAGGCCGTCGCTGGCCTCAAATCGGCCGGAAACGCGCTGGGGCATGAGGAACCGCCGGGTTCGGGACGAAGCAGAGTCAGCCTATGTTGCGCCGTCCCGGCGCGGCGGGTCAATTGGCGCTGGCGTTGCTCGCGCCGGCGGCGCGCGCGGCGAGCGCGGGGGCGCCCTGGATCGAGACCCAGACATTCGGGTCTTGCTGCGACTGGCGCTTCAGGAAGCGATAGCCGGTCGCGGTCCAGGGGCGGATGTCGTCGGTGAGATTGTCGAGGATGAAATCGCCGCGATCGGTCTTGACGGTGAGTATGGCGTGGCCGTTGCCCTCAAGGTCGCGGACGATGGTCATCAGCAAGGCCTGACGCGGAAAGCCGGCGTCGATCAATTGCTTGCGCTTGAGCAGCGCATAGATCTTGCAATCGCCCTTGCCGTCGGTCGGATAGTCCCAATGATCGAGCATGGTGCCCCAATGATCGTAATTGGAGATCGGCTCGATCGCCGCATTGACTTGGCGGTTGACGTGGTTCAGCGCCTTCCAGCTCGCGGCGTTCAAAGCGAGATCGCGGGCGGGCAGAACCGGCTGGGAGCATTCCTGCGGCTGGCGGCCGCAAAAATCGACCCAGCCATAGGGAATCGAGGTCTCGCCGCCGACCAGAGCGAAAGAACCGGCCGGCGCCGGGCTCGCCGCCTGCGCCGCGCCGCCCCAAAGGGCGCCCAGAGCCAACAGGAGGACAATCCGAAATTTCGCCATGACCCGTCTCGCATTCCACCGCGACGAACGCGGGGCGTCCGTCTTTGCTGCGGACGAGCATCGGGGCGCGCGGCTTTCGGGCCGCGAAAAGGAAAAGATCGCATTTTAATCAAATGCCGGCCGCCGCGCCGCGAAGCGAAACCATGCTTTCCGGGCGGCGATGCTCACACGGCGAATTGCGGTCAATCGCGCAAGGTTTCGTTAGTCAGTCGATTTCGAATGAACCGCCAGCCAGATCGTCGGCGCATCGGCGTCGGTCCATTCGACGCGATGCCGGGCGTGGGGCGGAATCTCGACATAATCGCCGGGGCGCAGCACGCGCGGGGCGCTCTCGCCCTCGAACAAGAGGGCCGCCGAACCGGCGAGCAGGATCACCCATTCGGTTCCGTCCTGATCATACCAGAAGCCCGGCGGACTGGCCTGGCCCCGCGACACGATGCGCTCGATGCGGACGCCGGGCCATTGCGCCAGCGGTTCGATCGCTTCCTCCGCGCCGTTCTCCGGCAGAGCCGCGAAGAAATGGCCGGATTTCACCATGGCCGCCTCACAGCGCACCGGCGATGGCGCCGATCAGGCCGACAAGGCCGACGCTCGTCGCCAGCACGATCATGATCGCGAGCCCCGCGCCGCGCAGGCGCAAAGGCGGCGACAGCGCGCCGGCGGCCAAGGCGATGAGCAGACCGACGACCAGCGGAAAGACCAGAGCATTGCCGACCTGCGCCGCAATATTGAGCCAGACCAGATCGCTCGCGAAGCGCACCAGCGCCGCCGCCCCGCCTATGCCGACGGCGTAGAGCGCGAGAAAACGCCGGGAATCGAACAGGCCGGCGCGGCGCCCCGCGCCTTCGCCGCGCCGCGCGGAAAAGATCTCGCCGACGCCCCACGCCAAGGCGAGCGAGGCGACGATGGCCGCCGCGAAAGAAGCGCCGAGCACGCCGAGGCTAAAGACCAGCAGGGCGCTGTCGCGCCCCAGCACGGCGGCGAGGGAATGGCCGATTTCGCCAATGCTGGCGAGGCCGCGACCGCGGTCGCCGGCGTAAAGCGCCGCCGCCGCCGCGACTAGAACGGCGCCGGTCAGCACCTGCGTCACCACGGCGCCAAGCGCGGTGTCGGCGCGGATCGCGGCGAGTGCGCCGGGTGTCATGCCGCGCCGCGCGGTCGCCGCCTGCTGGTAGAACACCATCCACGGATTGAACACCGAGCCGACGATGGCGGCGGCGAGAAACAGGAAATTGCGGTCGCCGAGCGGCGCGTGGACCATGTCGCGGATCATCGCGACCGGATGGGGCCGCGCCTTCCACGCGACCACCAGAAACGCGCATTCGAACAGGCCGACCGCCAGAGCGGCGCGCTCAACCTTGCGATGGGAGCCGGTGGCCGCCACCGCGATGAGCGCGAGGCCGGCGGCCGGCAGGGTGAGATCGCGAGGTAGGCCGTAAAGCTCGCCAACGCCCGCGACGCCGGTGAATTCCGTGACCAGCGTGCCGAAGGTCGCAGCGGCGAGCCCGGCCAGGGCGAGAAGCGCGACCGGAGCGCCGAAACGCGACCGCACCAGCGCGCCAAAGCCGTCGCCGGTGAACAGGCCGAGCCGCCCCGCCAGCTCCTGCACCAGATAAAGCGCCGGAATCAGCGCGAGGATCAACGGAAGCAGGCGGAAATTCCACTGCGCGCCGGCCTGCGCGGCGGCCACGACATTGCCTGCGTCGGTGTCCGACAGCATGACCAGAAGGCCCGGCCCCCAGGCGGCCAGGCCATGCGGCGGCCAGAAGGATCGCGCAGCCGCGGCTTGCGCGGCGCCGTCCCCCTGCGCGGGACCGTCGATCGGCGTCATGACGTCAATTGACCGCCAGAATGACCTGGCTCGGATCGAAAGTCGCCACCGCCTTGGCGCCGACCTCCAGGCCAAGATCCTCCACGGTCTGGCGCGGCGCCACGGCGTGCAAGGTCTTGCCGAAGCCGATGTCGAGCCGGATTTCGCTGTTGCGTTCCGCGTCGATGCGCTCCGAAACGACGCCCTCGAAGCTGTTCCGGCTGTTTTGCGGCGCGTGGTCGGGCGTGTACAGCCTGATGAAGGGCGATTTCACCAACGCCAGCACCTTGCGGCCCGGATTCAGATCGAGATCGTCGGCGGCGTCATTGGTGACGACGGCGAGGATCTTGCGTTCGTCGGCGAATTTCAGCGTCACCTCGACATCGACCGGCCAGCGTTTGATCTGGCTCACTTCGGTCTGGAACACGTTGCGCGCCGAAATGCGCGCGCCGAGCGTCCACAGAAAGGCCTCCTCCTGGCCCTCCATGCCTTCTTCCGCGATCAGATTGGAGATCGACGAAAGCTTCTCCTCCAGCCGGTGGAAGGTGGCGATCAGCCGGCGCCCCTCCTCGGTGACTTCGGCGCCGCCGCCGGAGCGGCCGCCGGGCCGGGTGAGGAAGGCCGGCG
>NZ_JAYSBG010000019.1:0-23451 GCF_041915505.1 Rhodoblastus sp.
GTTCGAGCGCGATGCGGCCGAGATGCGAATTGCCGGATTCGTCCAGGCCCGGCGACCAGACCGCGATCGAGGCCTGGCCTGGCGCGACGGCGAGAATGCCACCGCCCACGCCGCTTTTTCCCGGCAGACCGACCCGATAGGCGAATTCGCCCGAGCCGTCATAATGGCCGCAGGTCAGCATCAAGGCGTTGATGCGCCGCGCCCGCTCGGCCGAGACGATCGAGCAGCCGGTGTCGGGATTGCGGCCGGAATGGGCGAGGAAGCGCCCGGCGCGCGCCAGTTGCTCGCAGGTCATGGCGATGGCGCAATGGTGGAAATAGGTTCCGAGCACGAAATCCACGGGGTTTCGCAACACACCGAAACTCTTCATGAAGTTGGCCAGCGCGGCGTTGCGGAAGCCGGTGGCCTTTTCCGAGCGCGCCACGGATTCGTCGATGAAGACGGAATCGTCCTGCGCCGCGAAGCGGATGAAGCGCAGGATTTCGCCCAAGGCCTCGCGCGGCGGATGGCCGCTCAGGATCACATCGGTCACGGCCAGCGCGCCGGCGTTGATGAACGGATTGCGCGGCACGCCTTTTTCCAGTTCGAGCTGGACGATGGAATTGAAGGCGTTGCCGGAGGGCTCCCGGCCGACGCGACGCCACAGCGAATCGCCGGCCAGACCCAGCGCCAGAGTCAGGGTGAAGACCTTGGAAATGCTCTGGATGGAAAAGGGGATGTCGCAATCGCCGCCGCAGGCGAGGGTTCCGTCGGCGGCGACGACCGCGAGCCCGAATCGGGCCGGGTCGACATGGGCCAGTTCCGGGATATAGGTCGCGACGTCGCCCCTGTCGTCGCGGCGCGCCATTTCGTCCGCAATTTCGTGGACGATCTCTTGCAGATCCGGCAATTCCCATTCCTCCCGCGCACGCCTCTTGCGCAAGCTGCGCCGGAGCGCCAAATCCGAGGCAGGCTAACGGAATTTGCCTTGCCGCAATAGCGTCAGATCAAGGCGATAAACATTATGCGCGTCTAGGCTCGCGCGTGAAATGCGAGGTTTTCCCTTGAACCAGAGTGATGACAAGGAAACGGCCGTCGAGGTCCAGCCGGCGTCCGGAACCGTCGCGGGCGCTGGCAATCCCGCGCAATTGCCGGCCAGGCTGCCCGAAGCCGCGCATGAAGTGACCGAACATCATCCGCCGAGCCGGCGCAGCGTCTGGGCGCGGCGGCTGGCGATTCTCGCGGTGATCGGCGGCGGCATCGCCTTCGCGATCTGGCAGGCTCATCGCGCGCCGGCCATTCCAGCCTGGATCGTTTATGGCAATGGCCGGCTGGAAGCCGATCCGATCGACATCGACACCAAATTCGCAGGCCGCATCGCCGAATTGCGCGCCGATGAGGGCGATCCCGTCACGGCCGGCCAGATCGTGGCGGTGATGGACACCCGCGACATGGCCCAGACCCTGCAAAAGCAGCAGGCGCAGGTCGCGCAGGCGCAGAAGGCGGTGGAGGAGACGCAGGCCACCCTGGAGCAGGCGCGCAGTTCCACCGTGCTGGCGCAACAGCAGATGGAGCGCGCCGAAAAGCTGCTCGCCAGCGGCTTCACCACTCATGAAGTCTATGACCAGCGCAAACAGGCGCTCGACGCCGCCCGTGCGATCCAGATCGCGGCGGAGCATCGCGTCACCGAGGCGCAAAGCGCGCTCAAGGCGGCGCAGCACGATGTCGACCTGACCCAGGTGAATATCGACGACAACAAGCTGGTCGCCCCGCGCGTCGGGCGCATCGAATATCGCCTCGCCAATGTCGGCGAGGTGCTGGCGGCCGGCGGCAAGGTCTTCACCATGCTCGACACCGCCTATGTCTATATGGACGTCTATCTGCCGACGCTCTCCGCCGACAAGGTGAAGATCGGCGCCGATTCCCGCATCGTGCTCGACGCCTTCCCCGATCGGCCCATTCCGGCGAAAGTCTCCTACCTCGCCAGTCAGGCGCAGTTCACGCCGAAAATGGTCGAGACCAAGAATGATCGCGACAAGCTGATGTTCCGCGTGCGGGTCAAGATCAATCCCGATCTCGCTCGCGCCCATGCGAGCGAGGTGCGCAGCGGCCTGCCGGGCGTGGCTTATGTCAAGACCGACGACGCGCAGGCCTGGCCGGATTCGCTGCGGGGACGCCAGGAATGAGTTTCGATCCGGGCGCGCCGGTCGTCCGCCTGCGTCACCTGCGCCATGTCTATGGCCGGACGGTCGCGCTCGACGGCCTGTCGATCGACATTCCCTCGGGCTGCATGGTCGGGCTGGTCGGGCCGGACGGGGTCGGCAAATCGACACTGCTCGGGCTGATCGCAGGCGCCAAGGCGTTGCAGGATGGCGGCGTGGATGTGCTCGGCGGCGATATCGGCGACGCCCGGTTCCGCGCGGCCGCCTGCGACGGCATCGCCTATATGCCGCAGGGGCTGGGCAAGAATCTCTACCCCGATCTCACGGTCGCGGAGAATATCCGCTTCTTCTCGCGGCTTTATGGGCAGAACCGCGCCGAGGGCATGGCGCGCATCGCGCAGCTCATGCGGGACGTGGGCCTCGCGCCCTTCGCCGACCGGCCCGCCAACAAGCTGTCCGGCGGCATGAAGCAGAAGCTCGGCCTGTGCTGCGCCTTGATCCACGACCCGGAACTGCTGATCCTCGATGAGCCGACCACCGGCGTCGATCCGCTGTCGCGGCGGCAGTTCTGGGAATTGGTCGATCGTATGCGTCAGGCCGCGCAAGCGGTTGGCGAACGCCAGAGCGGCGCGCAAAAAATGAGCGTCCTCGTCGCGACGGCCTATATGGAGGAGGCGGAGCGGTTCGACTGGCTCATCGTGCTCAACGCCGGCAAGATCCTCGCGACCGGCGCGCCCGACGAGATCAAGGCCCGCACCGGCGCCGACAGCATCGAGGACGCTTTTGTCGCGCTGCTGCCGGAAGAGGAGCGCGCGCAGTCCCGTAAGCTCGACATTCCGCCGCGCCAGAGCGACGGCGACGGCCCGGTGATTTCCGCACGCGGCCTGACCTGCCGGTTCGGCGATTTCACCGCCGTCGATCATGTCGATCTCGACATCGGGCGCGGAGAGATTTTCGGTTTTCTCGGCTCCAATGGCTGCGGCAAGACCACAACCATGAAAATGCTGACCGGCCTGCTGCCGGCGACCGAGGGAACGGCGCGGCTGTTCGGCCAGACCATGGAGGCGGGCGGCATGGAGTCGCGCCGGCGGGTCGGCTATATGTCGCAGAGCTTTTCGCTTTATTCCGAACTGACCGTGCAGCAGAATCTCGACCTGCACGCACGTCTGTTCCACCTGCCGCGCGCCGAGGCGCATAGCCGCATCGCCGATCTGCTGGCGCGCTTCGGTCTGGAGGACCAGCGCGACGCGCTGGCGGCCGACCTGCCGCTCGGCATCCGGCAGCGCCTCGCGCTCGCGGTCGCTCTGGTGCATCGGCCCGAATTGCTGATCCTCGACGAGCCGACCTCCGGCGTCGATCCGCTGGCGCGCGATGAATTCTGGCGGCTGCTGATCGAACAATCGCGCGTCCACGGCGTGACCATTTTCATCTCGACTCATTTCATGAACGAGGCGGCGCGCTGCGACCGCATTTCGCTGATGGATTCCGGGCGGATTCTCGCCACCGGCGCGCCGGCCGACCTGGTCGCGGCCAAGGGCGCCGCCAATCTCGAAGACGCCTTTATTTCATACTTGGAAACGGCGGGCGCCGGGCGGGCCGAAGCCGGGCCGACCGAACAGCCGGCGCCGCTCGCCACGGCCGGGCCGCGGAAAAATCAATGGTTCAGCCCGCGCCGGATGCTGGCCTATACGATCCGCGAAATTCTGGAGCTGTCGCGCGATCCGATCCGGCTCGGCTATGCTCTGTTCGGTCCGGCATTGCTGCTGCTGGTGCTGGGCTTCGGCATCACGACCGACGTCAATTCGCTGACCTATGCCGTGCTGGACCGCGACAATTCCTTCCTGAGCCGCGCCTATGCCAGCGAAATTCGCGGCTCGGCCTACTTCATCGAGCAGCCGCCGATCCGGGACGCGGAAGACCTGCGCACCCGCCTCAAGAGCGGGGCGGTGAGCGCGACCATTGAAATCCCGCCCGGCTTCGGTCGCGACATAAAACGAGGACGCCCGACCGAAGTGTCGGTCTGGATCGACGGCGCCATGCCGTTCCGCGCCGAAACCATTCACGGCTATCTCGAAGGCGTCCATCTCCAATTCATCAGCGATCCCGCCATTCGCGGCATGGCGGAGGCGGGCGACGCGCCGGCCTCGATCGAGACCCGCTTCCGCTACAATCAGGATTTCGATTCCATCTACGCCATGGCGCCCGGGGCGATCGCGCTGCAGCTCGCCTTGATCCCGGCGATCCTGATGGCGCTCGCCATCGTGCGCGAGAAGGAGCTGGGCTCGATCACCAATCTCTATGTGACGCCGGTGTCGCGGCTGGAATTCCTGCTCGGCAAGCAATTGCCCTATATCGCGCTGGCCTTCGTCGATTTCCTCGTCATGTTCCTGATCACCATCACCATTTTCGACGTGCCGCTCAAGGGCGGCTTCGTTGTCTTGGCGCTGGCCTCGCTGGTCTATGTGGCGGCGACCACCGCTTATGGCATGGTGGTTTCGGCCTTCACCAGCACCCAGATCGCGGCCTTGTTCGGCACCGCGATCCTGACCCTGCTGCCGGCCAGCATGTTCTCCGGCATGACGACGCCAGCCTCCTCCATTACCGGCATGGGGCGGATCATGGGCGCCTTGTTCCCCATGACCTATTTCCTGCCGATTTCGGTCGGCGCCTTCACCAAGGGCCTCGGCTTCGCCGATCTCGGCCGCCATCTCGCCATACTGGCGTTGTTTCCACCGGTGTTGATCTTCGTCAGCCTGCTCCTGCTGCGCAAACAGGAGAAATGATGCAGACGCTCGCCAATATCTACTGGCTCGGAACCAAGGAACTGCGCAGTTTCTTCCGCGACTGGGTGCTGCTCGGCCTGGTGGTCTATTCCTTCTCGCTGGCGATCGTCGCCCAGGCGCAGAGCAATTCGCAGGAATTGCACAACGCCTCGATCGCTTATGTCGACGAGGATCATTCCGAGCTGTCGTCGCGGCTGGCGCGGGCCTTTCTGCCGCCCTATTTCCTGCCGGCGGTTCCGGTGGCGCCGGGCGATATCGACCGGCTGATGAACACCGGGGCCTATACTTTCATTCTGGACGTTCCGCCCAATTTCGAGCGCGATCTCGTCGGCGGCCGCAAGCCGGTGCTTCAGATCAATGTCGACGCCACCGCCATGGTCCAGGCGGGCATTGGCTCTGGCTACGCCCAGCAGATTCTCACCGATGAGGTGATGAAATTCCTGACGCGGCAGGACCTGCCCGCGCCCGCGCCGATCGCCCAGCAGGTGCGTATCGCCTTCAATCCCAATCTCGTCACCGCCTGGTTCACCAGCGTCATGGGCATCATTAGCTCCGTCACCATGCTGGCGATCATTCTCGCCGGCGCGGCCGTGGTGCGCGAGCGCGAGCATGGCACGGTGGAGCATCTCCTGGTGATGCCGGTGACGCCTTTCGAGATCGCCATGTCGAAGATCTGGGCGAACAGCCTGGTGATCGCGGGCGCCGTCGGCCTCTCGCTGGTCTTTGTCGTCAAGCGGCTGCTTGGCGTGCCAATCGAAGGCTCGATCCCGCTGTTCATGTGCGGCGTGCTGCTCTATCTGTTCTTCGCGACCTCGGTCGGCATTTTCCTGGCGACCATCGCGCGAACCATGCCGCAGCTCGGCCTGCTCTATCTGCTCGTCGCCGTGCCGCTGAACCTGCTTTCGGGCGGCAATACGCCGCTGGAATCCATGCCGCCCTTCCTGCGCACGGTCATGCAGTTCTCGCCCTCCACCCATTTCGTCGCCATCGCCCAGTCCATCCTTTATCGCGGCGCGGGATTCGACATCGTCTGGCCGCGCTTTGTCGCGGTGGCGGGCATTGGCGCGATCTTTTTGGCGCTCGCCCTCTGGCGTTTCCGCAGCGCCTCGTCGCAATCCACATCCTGAATCTGGTCTGGAACTTGCTTAAATTACGGGCAATTCATGTCGAGGGACCAAAATGCCGCTCTATTCGTACCATTGCGCCGATTGCGACAAGGATTCCGAACTGCTGGTGCGGTCGGACGACAAGATTGTCTGCCCGGCCTGCGGCGGAGAGAAGATGGAGCGTCTGCCGTCATGGCTCGCGCCCGATCTGAAATCGGACAAGATCCGCAAATCCTGGCGCGCGGCGGCGGCGCGCGGCGGCGATCTGAGCAATTTCAGCACGTCGGAGCGCAATAGTTTCAAGAAGTAAGCGCGGAAGCTTCATTCGGAGCGTCACGAATTTTTCATGGCGCGCCGCCAAATTCCGGGCAAGGAGACATTCATGCGCCTTGCCCTTTCCGTCGCCTTGTTGCTCGCGCTCGGCCTGCCGGTCGCCGCCCAGTCCAAGCCCCATAATGTCGTGCTGTTCGTCGCCGACGGTCTGCGTCCCGGCATGGTCAACGACCAGACCGCCCCGGCCATGACGGCGCTGATGCGCAAGGGCGTCACCTTCGCCAACAGCCATTCGGTGTTTCCAACCTTCACCACGCCCAATGCCGCGAGCATGGCGACCGGCCATTATCCGGGTGACCACGGCGATTTCTCCAATACGATCTATACCGGCTTCCCGGTGCCCGGCGCCGGCGACAGCGTGACGCCGTTCCTCGAAAGCGATCCCGTGCTCGGCGACGTCGACGAACATTTCGCCGGCGATTATCTCGACGAGCAGACCATCCTGCGCGCCGCGCGCCAGAAAGGGTTTTCCACCGCGACCATCGGCAAGCTCGGACCGGCTCTGATCATGGATCATTGGGGGCGCGACGGCAGCGGGACCCTGATCGTCGACGACAGCACGGGATCGCCCGCCGGCGTGCCTGTGCCCGAGGACTTCAAGCCCCGCTTCGCGGCCGCCGGTCTGCCGGACAAGACGCCAAGTCGCGGCGCGAACAGGAACGCCGGCAACGCCAATGAGCCGGGAACGCTGGTCGCCAATGTCGAGCAGCAGGATTATTTCGTGAAAGTCGCCACGAAGGTCGCGCTGCCGATCTTCAAGGAGCGCGACAAGCCTTTCGTGCTGGTGTTCTGGTCGCGCGATCCGGACGGCAGCCAGCACAATCAGGGCGACAGCCTCCTGCGCCTCGTCCCCGGCATCAATGGCCCGACCTCGCTCGCCGGGATCCGCAACGCGGACGACAATCTCGCGGCTTTGCTGGAGGCGCTCAAGGCGCAAGGGCTCGACGGCGATACCGACGTCATCCTCGCCTCCGATCACGGCTTCTCGACCATTTCCAAGGAAAGCGCGACAAGCTGGACCGCGACGCAGAATTTTCCGGGCGTGCCGGCTCATCTGCTGCCGCCGGGTTTTCTCGCGATCGATCTCGCCCGCGGCCTCGGCCTGCCTTTGTTCGATCCTGACGCCAAAAGCGCGCTGGTCGCGCCCGGCGCCTTCCCGACCCGCGCCAATGGCCTGATCGGCCTCGACCCGGCGCAGCCCGACGTGGTGGTGACGGCCAATGGCGGCTCGGACCTGATCTATCTGCCCAAAAAGGATCAGGCTCTGGCGCGCCGGATCGTCGAGCTGCTTTCGGCGCAGGATTATGTCAGCGGCCTGTTTGTGGACGACGATCTTGGCGCGATTCCCGGCACGCTGCCGCTGTCGGCCATCGCGCTCAAGGGGACGGCCGTGACGCCCATGCCGGCGATTGCGGTGAATTTTCGCAGTTTCGCCTTGGGTTGCGACGACCCGACCACCTGCGGCGTCGAAGTCGCCGACACCGGCCTGCAGCAGGGGCAGGGCATGCACGGCAGTTTCTCGCGCGCCGACACGCGGAACATCATGGCGGCATTCGGCCCGAGCTTCAAGGAAAGCTTCATCGATCCGGCCCCGGCCTCCAACGCCGATATCGGCAAGACAGTGGCGCGCCTGCTCGATCTCGACATCAAGGATCACGGCAAGCTGATCGGCCGGGTGCTGGGCGAGGCCATGCCCAATGGCGCCATGCCGGAATGGAAGCGCGATGCGCTGCGCTCCGCGCCCGACGCCAGCGGCCATGTCACGGAAGTCCGCTTCCAGTCGGTCGGGCCGACGCTTTATTTCGATGTCGCGGGCTATCCGGGTCGCACGCTGGGCCTCCCGGCGGCCGAGGCGAAATAGCCCCCGCGCAAAGCCCAACGCCTCAATGCGCCGGGGCCTTGGCCCCGTTGTGATGGGCGACGATGGCGTCCGCCGTCTTGCCGACGATTTCCGCGAGATGGTCGAATTTCTGTGTGAAGAAGCCGACGCCGGCGGTGGCCGAGCGCAGCTCCACGATCAGGCCGTCCATTTCCGCCTCGGGGATCAGGGCGTTGAGCACGTCCCAGCCTTCCCAGCCGGGTCGCCCGTCATAGCCGAGGATCTGGCCGCGCCGGCCCGAGACGATCGCCGTGATGCGCGAGAGATCCTCGCTCGGGGCGGTGATCTCGACATTCAGGATCGGCTCGAGCAGCACCGGATCGGCCTTGGCCAAAGCCTCGGACACGCCGAGCCGCGCCGCCGTGCGGAAGGCCATGTCGGAGGAATCCACCGTGTGATAGGAGCCGTCGGTGAGGGTGACGGCGACGTCCACCACCGGGAAGCCGAGTGGCCCGGTCTCCAGCGCGTCCTTGCAGCCTTCCTCGATGGCGCCGAAATAATTCCTGGGAACTGCTCCGCCGTGAACGGTTTCGTTGAAGGCGAAGCCGTCGCCACGGGGCAGGGGGCCGACATCCAGCGCCACATCGCCGAATTGGCCATGGCCGCCGGACTGCTTCTTGTGGCGGCCGCGCACCGAAACGGCATGGCGGATGGTCTCGCGATAGCCCACGCCCGGCTTGCGGGTCTCGACAGTGACGCCGAACCGCGCCGCGAGCCGCTCCAGCGCGACGCGCAAATGCATTTCACCCTGGCCGAACAGGCGCAGCTCGCCGGCCTGCTGGTCCTGGACGAAGATCAGCGACGGATCCTCGTCATTGAGCTTGGCCAAAGCGGCGGCGAGCCGCACCTCGTCCTTGCGGTCCTTGACCGCGAGGGCGATGGCGTGGGTCGGCTGCGGCGGCGGAACCAGCGCGGCCGCCGGGGCGGCGACGCCATTCTTGGCGTCGCCGAATGTGTCGCCGGTCGCGACATGGTCGAGCCGGCCGAAAGCGGCGCAATCGCCCTCCTCTATCTTGCTCTGTTTCGAGCCGGCGAGGCCCATCAGGCGCGACAGGCCCGAAATGCGGTCCTCGCCCCTGGCGTTCTTCACCACGGCGCCGTCGGCGAAAGCGCCGCGCAGCACGCGGGCGAAGCTGAGCTTGCCGCCATGGGCGGTATGGATGGTCTTCACGACATGGGCGAGGGCGGGGCCCTCATTGGCGATTCCAAGGCGCTCGCGGACTTTGGCGATCCCCGGCGATTCGTGGCGCAGCGCCTTGAGCAGGCGGGTCACGCCATGGCCGGCCTCGGCCGAGCCGATCAGCACCGGCGCGACAATGCCGTCGCGCAGGTCGCGGGTGAGGTCGTCGAAGATCTGGTCGCGCGGCGGCTCGATATCGGCGATCAGCTCCTCCATCAGCGAATCGTCGTAATCGGCCAGCTTTTCCAGCATGGTGTAGCGCGCTTCCTTCTCGCGCGGCATTTCGCCGGCGGGCACGTCCACCACTTCGGAGGGGGCGTGTTCGCGATAGACGAAGGCGCGCTCCAGCGCGAGATCGATGAAGCCGGTGACGATGCCGTTCTGCCACAGCGGAATCTGGCGCAGCAGCAGCGGCGTGCGCGAGGCCGGCTGCAACATGGCCAGAGTCTCGCGGATGCGCAGGGCGGCCTGGTCGATCTTGTTGAGGAACAGGATGCGCGGCACGCCGAGGTCTTCGAGCTCGCGCAGGATCAGGCGAAGCGCCGGCAGCTTGCGCTCGTCCGCCTCGCAGACCACGATCGCGGCGTCGCAGAGCGGCAGCACATTGCGCGCCTCATGGGCGAATTCGATCGAGCCGGGCATGTCGATGAAAGTGTAGCGGTCGCCGAGATAATCGACCGAGGCGATATTGCCCTCAACGCTGGCGGCGTGGGCGCGCGCCTCGGCGCTGCTGTCGCCGACGGAGGAGCCGTCGCGCACCGAACCCTGGCGGGACAGGGCGCCGGCGCGGGCCAGGATACATTCCAGCAGGGTGGTCTTGCCGCTCTGGAACGGGCCGACGATCGCGATGAGCCGCGGCCCGCTGACTCTCTTGTCGATGTGACGGGTCTCGCTCATGGCTCGCTCCTTCCGGTCCGTCCGCCGCTTTTGTCGCGCCGACCCTTGTTTTGCGGCGCCGATTCCGGCGCGCTGCGGGCGGCAGGCGGGCTTGTCGCAAATATTTCACGCGATGCGGCAAAAGCCAATGATTTTGCGGCGACAAAGCAGCGTGCGTCACCGGGAAAGCAGAAAAAATTCTATCTATATAAAAAAAATCAATTGACCTTATAGGTAGAAATTACATAGTTCGCCCGAAGGACGGCGGCGCCATGATGCAGATCGGTCAGTTCATCCATTTTCCCTATACGGTCGCGGGGCTCGCGGTCGGAAGCCTGGTCGGCCTGACCGGCGTCGGCGGCGGCTCGCTGATGACGCCGCTGCTGGTGCTGCTGTTCGGCGTCCATCCGGCGACCGCCGTGGGGACGGACCTGCTTTACGCCGGCATCACCAAGATCAGCGGCTCCGCCGTGCACCACCGCAAGGGCTCGATCGACTGGTCCGTCGCGCGCCGGCTTGCGATGGGCAGCGCGCCGGCCGCGCTGGCCACGCTGGCGCTGCTCGCCCATTGGGGCGCGCAATCCGGCCGTTCCAGCGCGACCATTTCCGTCATTCTCGGCTGCGCCTTGTTCCTGACCGCTGTCGTCCTGCTGTTCCGCCCGGCTTTGGTAGCGCGGACGCAGCCCTTGTTCGCCCGCCTGTCCGAGCGGCGGATCGCGCTGCTCACCGTGCTGCTCGGCGTCGTTCTCGGCGTGCTGGTCACGATTTCCTCGGTCGGGGCGGGGGCGATCGGCGTGACGGTCCTGTTGATGCTTTATCCCCAAATGAGCGTCCTGCGCATTGTCGGTTCGGATATTGCTCACGCCGTGCCGCTTACCTTGATCGCCGGCGCCGGCCACTGGGCGATCGGCTCGGTGGATTGGCCGATGCTGGTTTCGCTCCTGCTCGGCTCCATTCCCGGCATCATGGTCGCCAGCCATTTCGCGGGGCGGCTGCCGGATCGGGCTCTGCGCCTGTTGCTCGCCGGCGCCTTGGTTCTGGCCGGCGCCAAGCTTGTGTCGTGACCGCCACGCCGGAACTGTCACATTTTTGCACCAAGCCCGCGCAAAGACCTTTAGAAGTATTCTAAACTGCCGGGTTTCAATTGGGCGCAAAGCTATGAAACAGATACCTTAAATCCCAGCTTGACCGGATCGAGTTGACCGGGCGTTTTCGAGGGAAGGTATCAGAATGAGCAAGTCAACAGACGCGCAGCGCGGCGCAAGGGCCAGCGCGAAAAACTGGCGAGGCGCGGCTGTGGCGGCTCTTGTGGCCCTGCCGAGCGCGGCTTTCGCGGATGACGCGCCGCCTCCGACGATCACGGACCAGATTCCCCAGCTTGCCTCGGTGGCGGCCTTCAAGAAGCAGCTCGCCGACAAGGGCATCGGCGTCGCGGTCAATTATATCGGCGACGTGTTCGGCAATCCGTCGGGCGGCCAGAAGCAGGGCGCGGCCTATGACGGCCGTCTCGAACTGGTGCTCGACGCCGATATGGAGAAGCTGGCCGGCATCAAGGGCGGCGCCATCCACGCCAACGGCTATTGGATCACCGGCGGCGGCCTGACCAGCGATTATGTCGGCAGCCTGATGCCGGTGACCAACACCGAAGCCATGGTCACGGTCCGCCTCTACGAATTGTGGTACGAGCAGAAGTTCTTCGACGGCAAGGCCGCGTTCCGCTTCGGCCAGCTCGCCGCCGACACGGAATTCCTGCTCAGCAAATATGGCGCTTTGTTCGTCAACGGCACCTTCGGCTGGCCGGCCTTCACCGCCGCCAACCTGCCGGGCGGCGGCCCCGCTTATCCGCTGGCGACCCCCGGCGTGCGGCTGAAGCTCGGCTCCGACAGCGATCCGTTCACCGTGCTGCTGGCGCTCTACAACGGCGATCCGGCGGGCAAGAACTGCATCGGCAATCCGCAGAAGTGCAACGCCTATGGCACTACCTTCGCGCTCGACACCTCGCCGCTGATGATGCAGGAATTCCAGTGGCGCTATAATCAGGACAAGGATTCCAAGGGTCTCGCGGGCCAGATCAAGATCGGCGCCTACGAACATTTCGGCGATTTCAACGACGAGCGCTTCGACGTCAACGGCCTGCCGATCGCCTTTACCGGCGGCGACCCCGGCCAGTTGCGCGGCAATTGGGGCATTTACGGCCTGTGGGATCAGCAGATCCTGAAATTGTCCGACGACGGCTCGAAGAGCGTGGGTTTCTTCGCCCGCGCGATGGGCGCGCCGGACGACCGCAACCTGATGAGCTTCTATCTGGAAGGCGGCCTGAACTTCGCCGGCCTGGTTCCGAACCGTTCGGACGACGTGTTTGGCGTGGCGGCGGCCTATGGGCAGATCTCGAACGCGGTGCGCGGCTATCAGTTCGACGCCGGGATCTATCCGGTGCAGAACTACGAGGCGATGATCGAAGTGACCTATCAGGCCGCTCTGATGCCGGGTTGGACCATTCAGCCGGACTTCCAGTACATCTTCCATCCGGGCGGCAACATTGCTGACGCCAGCGGATTCCCGGCGAAGGACGCCGTGGTGCTCGGCGTGCGCACCTCGATGGCGTTCTGATCCATCCCACTTGCATTCAAGGCGCGGCGGCGGCTTCGGCTCCGCCGCGCTTTTGTTTGCGGAACGGCGTCAGGGGCGGGCGTTGAAAACGTGCTCTTCCAGCAGATATTTCAGGCCGCGATCCCAAGCCTGATCGTTATTGCCGCGAATGTCGACGCTGCCGCCCTTGAGCGTCTGGCCGGTCGCGACATCGACGATGCGGATATTGAGATTCAGGATCAGATTGCTGACCTTTTGCGCCCAGGCGACCACGGCCACCTGCGCGCCGACCTTTTTGGCGAGATCGGCCTCGCAGCCGTTGCAATCGTGAATGTCCTTGATCCCGTCGAGGTCCTTCTGGAGCAGCGCGATATCGACCACGCGATATTGGCCTGATTTCTCCAGCGCCTGTTTCAGCGCCGCCGTGAGATGCTGGACCCGCGCGGTTTCCTCGGGCGAGGTCGGCTGCGGCGAGGCGTTGACGAAGACAGAGTCGAACACGGCGGCGGTTTTGGCGTCGTCGGCGACAGCGGCGCCTGCCGAAAACAACGCGCCGGCGGCGAGCGTGAAGGCAAACAGGAGATTTCTGGCGCGCATGTCGGCTCCGGCGACGATTTGGGGTCGCCGACAAGGCTAGCATGGCGAACCGGCGTGGCAAGCGCGGTTCCGGTCCGTCATTACGAGCGAAGCGAAGCAATGACGGTGGGCGAGGCTGTACGCGGCGCCCGCATTTTATTGTGAATGGCGTCGTCGCGCCGGTTTGTCCCACGCCACGCCGATGCTATCCCATCCAACCCGATTGAAATTGGAGCCCTCGGCGTCATGGGGCGCAGTATTGAACTTGGCGCGGCGGCGCTCGGCGCGCCGGCGACGATCGATCTGGAGGAGCTTCTCGCCACGCGCCTGCTGGTGCAGGGCAATTCCGGCTCGGGCAAGTCGCACCTTCTGCGCCGGCTGCTGGAGCAGAGCGCCGGCTTCGTGCAGCAGGTCGTCATCGACCCGGAGGGCGATTTCGTCTCGCTTGCCGCGCGCTACGGCCATCTCGTGCTCGACGCCGCCGAATGCGAGCGCGATCTCGCGGCCATCGGCGCACGGGTGCGGACGCATCGCGTCTCGGTGGTGCTCAATCTCGAAGAGCTGGAAGTCGACAATCAATTGCGCGCCGCCGCGCAATTCCTGAGCGCCCTGTTTGACGCTGATCGCGACTACTGGTTCCCGGCGCTGGTGGTGGTGGATGAGGCGCAGCTTTTCGCGCCCGCAGCCGCCTCCGACGGCTCCGATGAGGCCCGGCGCCTCAGCCTCGCCGCCATGACCAACCTGATGTGCCGGGGGCGAAAGCGCGGTCTGGCCGGGGTGATCGCCACCCAGCGCCTCGCCAAACTGGCCAAGAATGTCGCGGCCGAGGCGTCCAATTTCCTGATGGGCCGCACCTTCCTCGATATCGACATGGCGCGCGCGGCTGATCTCCTTGGCATGGAGCGCCGTCAGGCCGAAATGTTCCGCGATCTCGAGCGCGGCGCCTTCGTCGGGCTGGGGCCGGCGATTTCGCGGCGGCCTTTGCGCGTCAAGATCGGCGGGGTGGAGACGGAGGATCGCGGCGTCGCGCCCAAGCTGCTGCCGCTGCCGGAGGCGCATGAGGCCGAAGCGCTGCAAAGCCTGATTTTTGCGGTGGGCGATACCCCCGCGCCGCCGCCGCGCCCGTTGGCGCCGAGGCCGGAGCGCCTGCAGGAAATCTTCGCCAGCATCGAGGCGCCGCCACAGGCCATCGCCGCGCCGCCGCCGGAACTGACGGAGGAGGAGCGCGAGGCGGCCATCGAGGACATCCTCGGCCAGATGCTGGGCGAGGAAAAGGCCGCGCTTCAGGGCGCCGAGGCGCTGCACCGCGATTTCCAACTGCGCTGCCGCATCCGCCGGCTTGGGCGGCTCACGCCCGATCTCGGCGATTTCCGCCGCCGGATCACGATTTTCCGCGCCAAAAAAGCGTTTCCGGAGGGCGCCGACGAGGAGGCCTGGGGCAGGGCGATCGATGTGGCGGCGCGGCTCGCCGGCGACATGCAGAGCGTGTTTCTCTATCTGAGCCGCGCGGCGGTGGCGGGCCAGCCATGCCCCGGCGACGAGGATATCGCGAAATTCTTCGGTAGCGCCTCCCCCAGCCGCGCCCGTCGCATGCTGGGCCAATTGGAGCAAACCGAACTGATCGTCGCCCGCACCGATTTCGACCAGCGCCGGATCATCGCCTTTCCCGAGCTTGGGCTGGAGACGGCGGCTTAGGCGAGGGCGGAAGATTTTCCGGCGCTCGCTTACCCGCGTCATTGCGAGCCATAGGGCGTCGAAGGACGCCCGTCCTTCGACGGGCTATGGCGAAGCAATCCACGTTGCGGAGCGTCGCAGGGTGGATCGCTTCGCTCCGCTCGCGATGACGTGGGAGCCGTTCGACGCGTGCGGCCAAAGCCAGCGGCGCCCGGCTGAGCTCACGCAGATGTGAAGTTTTGCCCACTGATATTTGTTTGCGATGAAGAAAGTCCAATCTTAGGCTTCAGCCACAGGATTTACGCGCCGGCGGGATTCCTCGAACAAGACGGAATTCAATCGTCGCCTTGGTCGTCTTTCCGGTTTTGCGCGTTTTGACTGGGCCCAGGCATTCCCGGAATGCCAACGGCTTTGGCGGAGCAAATCGGGCGGATGGCAATGACGATTGCGTTTGTGACGACGAGCAATCTCGATCTCGCGCTGACGAAAGTCGCGGCGGGCCGGCCCGTGGTCTATTGCGGCCCGCATCAGGGCGTATTCCGCTTCGAAAGCGCCAAGGCCGTTGCCATCAGGCGCTTCCGCGCCTCGCCTCGGCGCAACGCGCTCGGCCTGCCCGAGGGGCAGGAAGCCGCCTTCCGCAAATTCCTCGCTGGCGCTTAAGGAAGAGTCTTCTCGCCACATTAGCGTGCGGCGAGGTGAGGCCGGCGATCGGGCGGCGCCGCTCGGCTGGCGAATTGCGCAATTCATATCATGCCTCACAACGGAAACGGCGGCTTTCGCCGCCGTTTCATCGCAGGGCAAATTGGTCTCGAGACTCGAGCCCCCCCCCGAAGCCTTACGCGTGAGCCCTGCTCGTGCTGGGGAGGACATTGCGAATGCGTTCGCCTTCGACCCACTGGAAAGCAGCACTCGCGTCGGTCACTTTAATATCCTGTTCGATGATCAATTGATCGCAGAGCATGACGCAAATCGCGTCGATGGGCGCGCTGGTGTCGTTCTCCTCGGTCATGCGGTCGATGGAGATTTCGCCCATTTCCTCGCCGTCGACTAGGTGGATGATGAAGACTTCCTCATGGCCGGGAATGCCATGCGCATTCACGCGGAAGGTTTCCCCCTTATATCGAAATTCACGGATCATCTCTGACGTCCCTATGGCGATTATTCAATTCGGCCTTCACGGCCGTTTTGCCAGACGCGACGGTCAATGCCCTCTCGCATCGCGCCAGGCCCCAAGAATTAGCATGATCGAGAGGAAAACCGATGACCAAAGCTTCGCCACCGCGACCGTGCGCGGGCGTGTCGGAATCCCTTCAAGGGCGGCGCAGACCGGTGATTAATCGGCGCGCATTTGGCTGGGTCGCGGCTGCGGGATGAGGGGCGCCAGGGCCGTAGGATGACGGGGCCCAGGCTCCCGGATGCGGCTTTGGCGGAGCAACTCGGGCGGATGGCAATGACGATTGCGTTTGTGACGACGAGCAATCTCGATCTCGCGCTGACGAAAGTCGCGGCGGGCCGGCCGGTGGTTTATTGCGGCCCGCATCAGGGCGTGTTCCGCTTCGAAAGCGTCAAGGCCGTCGCGCTCAAACGCTTCCGCGCCTCACCCCGGCGCGGCGCGCTTGGCCTGGCCGAGGGGCAGGAAGCGGCCTTCCGCAGATTCCTTGCTGGCGTATGAGGGGCGTTTCTCGCGGTCGTGAGCCGCGCCGACCCGGGCGATCAATCTCGTGGCGTGGCTCTTCGGCGAGAGCGCCATCGCCGCGAAATTGTCGTTTTTTCCGTAAGCAGTCATTTTGTGATTTGCTTCGTGGGGAGACCACCCCACGGCTCTCTCCGTGTCGAGATCGCGAAATTTGCCATCTCGCGCTCGATTTCCGCGAGAGTGACGACCCCGACACAGGGCCGGGCCCCGGGCTTAATCCTGCTGCTCAGCAAGGCGCGCGTAGTCGCGACCGCCGCGAGCGTCGGCACGTTGGGTCCGTCGTCGTTCTCGGCGAGCAGGCTCCATTGCATGGAGGTCGGCGCGCCATTGTCGTCAAGACCTGAGACGCGGACGACCATGCCGCCCTTGTCGCTGCAGAACGGACGGGTGAGGCGGCGGGTGCCGTGCAGGATTTTGGCTGTGGCCTTCGGCGATGGAATTCCGCCCGGGAGATGGGAGAGCGCCAGTAAGCCGAAATGTTCCAGCGGAAATTCAAGCCCGGCCAGGAATCGGACGCTCTCGCGCACATTGAAGTGGCGCGATAGCAGTTCAGCGTCTGGCGTTTCGACCGGAGACACCCAGCGTTGGCCAAGGCCGGGAATGTTCCATTTTTCTGCTGTGCCCCAGCCGCGGATTTGGCTCAGGCGACCAGTGCTCCAGATCGGAATCGGCCGGCCGGCGTAGGATAGGATCGCCTCGATGACGTTGATGCCGACTTCGCTCGCGCCGCCTGGCGTGATAGCGGCCTCGATCGCGTCAATGCGCCTCCAGCCTTCGGCGAGTTCGTCGACGACGGCAGAGGACAGGGCAGGAGTCGAGGACGCTCCCGTCACGGCGGCGACGTTTTTCGCGCGGGCGAGGCCGTCGAGAGCGCCGGCGAAGCCGAGCACATGGTCGCGCGCGTCAGCGAGGTCGATGAAATGCGCGCCGGCTTCGAGGCTGGAGCGGGCCAGCGCATAGTCGCCGCCCTGGAAGGGGCCAGAAGCATCGATGACGAGCCATGGCGCGAACGTTTTGAGGTGGTCGAGGTCTGTGGTTTTGTCGAAACCCACGCCGTCTACACCTTGGCTTTGAAACTCGCTGCGGAGCGCTTCTGCCAGAGCCCTCGCCCGGTCAGCATCCCGGCTCGCCACGATAAGGATCGCATTCTCTATTCGTGCGAGCTGGCGCGCGAGCCTGCGGCCGAAGACGCCGGTTGCGCCGACGAGAAAGATTCTGTGTTCGGTCATCGGTTTGGCTCTTTCGGCGGGGCAGTGAAGATGTGCAAAAAGCCGGCGGATTGTTCCGCCGGCTTTTTGCTTTGTTTTCAACGCTGCAGAAAATTCAAATTCCGGCTTGCGTAAGGAATCACTCTATTTGCGGAAAGGCCACGTTCGCCTTTTCAGCACTCAGCTACACCCGGTAGTCGCCCCACAAGTATCGCACTTCAAACAAGTCCCATTCCGCACCAGCGTGAAATTCGCGCACTCAGGACACGCTTCGCCGATATAGCCTTTCATCCGCGCTTCGGCGCGCTTGTCGAGCGCTTCGTCGGGCAGTTTCATCGGCGGGGTCCAGGTCAGCGTGTCCAGCACGCTCGGCGAGGTCGGCTCGGCGAGGGCGTCGCCCTTGAGGGCGGTCGCGCCGACGCTGACCGCCGCCACGGCCGGCGCCCGAGCCGGTTCGGCCGGGCTGGTGGTCTGCACCAGCATCAGCTTGTCGGTCTTGCCGCGCACGAGGCCGCGCGAGACGAATTTGGTCGTCTGGTTGGCGGCGCCGCTTTGCGGCGCGCGGCCCTGTTCGTCGCCCGTGCCCATCGCGGTATGGCCGATGTCGGACGGGTCGACATGGGCGAGATCGTTGCGGCCGAGATAGGAGATCGCCAGTTCGCGGAACACGTAATCGAGGATCGAGGTCGCGTTCTTGATCGCGTCATTGCCCTGCACGAAACCCGCCGGCTCGAAGCGGGTGAAGGTGAAGGCGTCGACATATTCCTCCAGCGGCACGCCATATTGCAGGCCAACCGAAATGGCGATGGCGAAATTGTTCATCAGGCTGCGGAAGGCGGCGCCTTCCTTGTGCATGTCGATGAAGATCTCGCCGATGCGGCCATCCTGATATTCGCCGGTGCGCAGATAGACCTTGTGGCCGCCGACCACGGCTTTCTGGGTGTAGCCCTTGCGGCGGTCGGGCAGCTTTTCGCGCTCGCGCCGGCGTTCGACGCGTTCGATGATCCGCTCGACCACGCGCTCCGCGATCTGGGTCGCGCGCGCCGGCTGGCTCTGGGCCATGAAGGCGTCGAACGCGTCCTCGTCGTCCTCTTCGTCATCCGCGATGAGCTGCGCATTGAGCGGCTGCGACAGTTTGGAGCCGTCGCGATAGAGCGCATTGGCCTTGAGCGCGAGGCGCCACGACAGCAGATAGGCCGATTTGCATTCCTCGACCGTCGCGTCGTTCGGCATGTTGATGGTCTTGGAGATCGCGCCCGAAATGAAGGGCTGCGACGCCGCCATCATGCGGATGTGGCTCTCGACCGAGAGATAGCGCTTGCCCGTGCGGCCGCACGGATTGGCGCAATCGAACACCGGCAGATGCTCGGTCTTCAGATGCGGCGCGCCTTCGAGCGTCATCGCGCCGCAGACATGGACATTGGCGGCTTCGATCTCGGCCTTGGTGAAGCCGAGGAAAGGCAGCAGCTCAAAAGCCGGGTCGTCGAGCTTTTCGGCCGGGACTTTCAGGGTGTTGACCAGGAAATCCGGGCCGAGCGCGAATTTGTTGAACACGAATTTGATGTCGAAGGCGCCGGCCAAAGCCTTGGCGACGTCGGCCAGCTTTTCGGGCGTGAAGCCCTTGGCGGCGAGGGTGGTTTCGTTGACGCCGGGCGCCTGTTTCAGGCTGGCGTGGCCGACGGCGTAAGCCTCGATCTCGGCGATCTGCGCCTCGCCATAGCCGAGCGCGCGCAGGCCCTCCGGCACGGCGCGGTTGATGATCTTGAAATAGCCGCCGCCGGCGAGCTTCTTGAATTTCACCAGCGCGAAATCGGGCTCGATGCCGGTCGTGTCGCAATCCATCACGAGGCCGATCGTGCCGGTCGGCGCGACCACGCTGACCTGCGCATTGCGATAGCCGTGCTGCTCGCCGAGTTCGAGGGCCTTGTCCCAGGCCGCGCGGGCGTGGGCGATCAGAGTCTGGTCGGGGCAGGAGACGGCGTCGAGCGGCACCGGCGCCACCGCGAGCTGCTCATAGCCCTCGCTCTGGCCGTGGGCCGCGCGGCGGTGGTTGCGGATGACCCGCAGCATCGCCTCTTCATTGTCCTTGTAGCGGGCGAAGGCGCCGCGCTCAGCCGCGATCTCGGCCGAGGTCGCATAGCAAATGCCGGTCATGATCGCGGAGAGCGCGCCGCACAGGCTGCGGCCTTCCGCCGAATCATAGGCGAGGCCGGACGACATCAGCAGGCCGCCGATATTGGCGAAGCCGAGGCCGAGCGTGCGGTAGTCAAAGGAGAGCCGGGCGATCTCACGCGAGGGGAACTGCGCCATCAGCACCGAGATTTCGAGCACCAGAGTCCACAGCCGCACGGCGTGCTCGTAAGCCGCGACATCGAAGGTCTTGGTGTCGGGATCGCGGAATTGCAGCAGGTTCAGCGAGGCAAGATTGCAGGCCGTGTCGTCGAGGAACATATATTCCGAACACGGATTGGAGGCGCGGATCTCGCCGCCGGCCGGGCAGGTGTGCCAGTCGTTGATGGTGGTGTGGAACTGCAGGCCGGGGTCCGCCGAAGCCCAGGCGGCATAGCCGATCTTTTCCCAAAGCTCGCTCGCCGGGATCGTCTTGGCGACCGTCCCATTGGTGCGGCGGATCAGCTTCCATTCCCCATCCTGCTCGACCGCGCGCAGAAAACCGTCGGTGATGCGGACCGAATTGTTGGAGTTCTGGCCGGAGACGGTCAGATAGGCTTCCGAATCCCAGTCGGTGTTATATTCGGCCAGGTCGAAATCGCGGAAACCCTGTTTCGCGAACTGGATGACGCGCTTGATGAAGCCGTCCGGGCAATTGGCGCGGCGGGCCAGTTTGATCTCGCGCTTCAGGGCCGGGTTCTTCTCCGGGTTGAAGCAATCGTCGCCCGGGCCCTCGCAATTCACGGCGGCGCGGAACACGGCCTTCATATGTTTGCGCAGGATCTTGGAGCCCGCGACCAGAGCCGCGACCTTTTCCTCTTCGCGCACCTTCCAGTCGATGAAGGCTTCGATATCCGGATGGTCGGCGTCGACCACCACCATTTTGGCGGCGCGGCGGGTGGTGCCGCCGGACTTGATCGCGCCGGCGGCGCGGTCGCCGATCTTGAGGAAGGACATCAGGCCGGAGGACTTGCCGCCGCCCGAAAGCTTCTCGTTCTCGCCGCGCAGCGAGGAGAAATTGGCGCCCGTGCCGGAGCCATATTTGAACAGGCGCGCCTCGCGCACCCACAAATCCATGATGCCGCCTTCATTGACCAGATCGTCCTTGACCGACTGGATGAAACAGGCGTGCGGCTGCGGATGCTCATAGGCGGAATCGGAGGCGGTCAGCTCGCCGGTCCGGAAATCGACATAGAAATGGCCCTGGCCGGGACCATCGACGCCATAGGCCCAGTGCAGGCCGGTGTTGAACCATTGCGGCGAATTGGGCGCGGCGATCTGGCGGGCCAGCATAAAGCGCATTTCGTCGAAAAAGGCCTGAGCGTCCTCTTCCGTATCGAAATAGCCGCCCTTGTAGCCCCAATAGGTCCAGGCCCCGGCGAGGCGATCGAACACCTGTTTCGCGGAATCTTCGCCGCCGAGACGTTCTTTTTCGGGCAGAGCGGCGAGGGCGTCTTCATCGGGGATCGAGCGCCACAGGAAGGACGGGACGGCGTTTTCCTCGACGCGCTTCAGCCGCGCCGGCACGCCGGCCTTGCGGAAATATTTCTGCGCCAGCACGTCGCAGGCGACCTGGCTCCAGGCGGCCGGGACCTCGATGCCAGTCTGGGCGAACACGGTCGAGCCGTCGGGATTGCGGATTTCGCTCTTGGTCTGCCGGAATTCAATGTCCTGATAGGGCGATTGTCCCGCTTTGGTATAGTGCCGCTCGATCCGCATGTTGTTCCCCCGATAGCCCCGAATAGCCCTGTCGCAGCGCGTCATTCGTTCGCCGGTCATGCGCGCAGGGGCGGAACGGCCGCATGCGTCGGGAGGCGGGGAGGGTCTCCCCGGCCAAGCCAGACGAACGCGGCACCGACACGCCTTGAAATGAGAGCTGCGCAAGACCGCCGCCCACGGGGCGCGCGTCCGTCACTTGTCCCGGAGCGGCGCCGTCCTTGCGCTTAACCGGCGAGCCCCGAACCGGTTGCGCCGGTTCTTCGGATCGCCGGAGGCGCGAACCGCGTCGCCGGGATGATCCAAGCTAACGCCAGCTCGAATGTGGCGTCAAGGTGGCGTCAAGATATTGTGTTGGATTTTATCAGTCACACTACAATTTGGGGATTCTGGGGACAAATTCCAATTAACTTTAAGAAAGTTTTTGCATTTTTCAGCCTGCTGGCGCAGGGCGTTTCAGGCGGCGTCACAAACCCAGCCAGGGCCGCAACAGCGGCAGGATTACGCTGGTCAGGGCGCCGTTGAGGCCCATGCCGATTCCCGCAAAAGCGCCCGCCGTCGAATCGATATGGAAGGCGCGCGCGGCGCCGATGCCATGCGAGGCGAGGCCCGCCGCCATGCCGACCGCCGCCGGATCCTTGATTCGCAGCAGGCGCATCAGCGGCGACAGGATGATCGCGCCATAGACCCCGGTCGCGATCACCAGGGCCGCGGTCAGGAAGGGCGCGCCGCCGATCCGCTCCGCCAGGCCCATGGCGATGGGCGAGGTCACGGATTTCGGCGCCAGCGAGGCCGCGATCTCGTGCGAGGCCCCCATGGCCTTGGCGATCGCCACCACGCTGGCGATCGCCACGACGCAGCCAACCAGCAGCGAGGCGGCGATCGGCAAGGCGGTGGCCCGCACCCGCTCGAAATTGCGGTAGAGCGGCACGGCGAGGGCGACCGTCGCCGGCCCGAGCAGGAAATGGATGAATTGCGCGCCGGAGAAATAGCTCTCGTAATTCGTGCCGGTCGCCTTGAGGGCCAGGATGATGAGAAGCGAGGCGATCGCGACCAGATTGACCGCCGGATGCCGGTTGAAGGCCATCGAAATGCGGTCGGCGACGACATAGGCGATGAGGGTCAGTGTCAGCCACGACAAAGGGCTAGTGGCGAGATAGACCCAGACTTCCGGGTGGGGCGCGAGCAGGGACGTCATCAGGCCCCCGGCTTGGCGAGCAGGCGGAAGGTGAGGGCGGTGGCGGCCTGGGCGAGCGCTGTCGAGACCGCGATGGCGACGATCAGAGTCACGGCATTGGCCTCCAATACGTCGAGATAGCGCATCAGCCCGACCGAGGCCGGCACGAACAGCAAGGAGAGATGGCCGAGCAAACCATCGGCGGCGGCGCCGAGCTGGGCCGGCACGGCGCGGGCGCCCTCGCCGCCGCGCGCGACCAGCGCGGCGAACAGCAGGAACATGCCGAGCACCGGGCCGGGCAGCGGCAAGGCGAAGGCGCGGACGAGAAACTCGCCCAGCAATTGGCAG
>NZ_JAYSBG010000020.1:0-23139 GCF_041915505.1 Rhodoblastus sp.
GCGAGCTGGAGGAGGAGGGCGGCCTGAGCGCCGGCGAGCCGCCGCGCCTGATCGGCTTCTATCACAACCCGCGCCATTCGCGGCGCGATCACGTCGCGCTCTATCTGGCGCGCGGCGTGACCCAGGCGGCGCCGCGCGCGCCGGACTGGGAAATCGCCGAATCCGGTTTTTTCGCGCTCGATGCGCTGCCCGCCGACACCACGGCTTCGACGCGGGCGCGGCTCGACGAATTTTTCCGGCAGACCGCGCCGAGCCCGACCTGGTGACGACGCGGCCGCCACAGCGGAGAGGGACATGATGGAATCGACGGCGACGCAGGACGAGACGGACAAGCAGCGTCCGCTCTACGACGACATTCGCCTGTTGGGGCAGATCCTCGGCGACACCGTGCGCGAGCAGGAAGGCGAGGCCGTTTTCGGGCGGATCGAGCAGATCCGGCGGCTGTCGGTGGCGGGCCAGCGCCGGACCGATCCGCAGGCCGGGCGCGAGCTCGACGCTTTGCTGCAGGATCTGAGCCCGGCGGAGACGGTTTCAGTCATCCGCGCCTTCGCCTATTTCTCGCATCTCGCCAATATAGCCGAAGACCGCCATTTCCTGCGCCGGCGCGCCGCGCATGAGCCGCAGACCCAGCCGGGCGGCCTCGCCTATAGTTTCGAGCGCCTCGCGGCGGCGGGGATTTCCGCCGAGCGCATCGCGGACTCCCTCGGCGATTCCTATGTCTCGCCGGTGCTGACGGCGCATCCGACCGAAGTGCAGCGGCGTAGCACGCTCGACGCGGAACGCGCCATCGCCGATCTGCTGGCGGCGCGCGAGCACAGCCGCAACGCCGCCGAACTGGCGGAGAACGAGACGCAATTGCGCGCCCGCGTCGGGCAGCTCTGGCAGACGCGCATCCTGCGCATGACGAGCCTGACCGTGCGCGACGAGATCGACAATGCGCTGCTCTATTACCGCTCGACCTTCATCCGGGAAATTCCCCGGCTTTACGAGCAATTGGAGCGCAGGCTCGGAAGGCCGGTGGCGCCTTTCTTCCGTATGGGGAACTGGATCGGCGGCGATCGCGACGGCAATCCCAATGTCGACGCCAATACGCTCGAAACCACGGTCCAGGCCCATGCCGACGTGATTCTGCGGCATTATCTGGTCGAGGCCCATCTGCTCGGCGGCGAATTGTCGATGTCGCGCACCTTGATCGATTGTTCGCCGGAGCTGGAGGCGCTCGCCGAGGCCTCGGGCGACCCCAATCCACACCGTTCCGACGAAACCTATCGGCGTGCGCTGATCGGCGTCTATGCGCGACTCGCGGGCACGCTGACGGCCCTGACCGGCGGCGAGGCGATGCGTCACGCGGTCGCCCCCGGCGCGCCCTATGACAGTCCGGAGGATTTCCGCCGCGATCTGGTCATCGTGCGCGATTCGCTCGTGGCCCATCATGGCGGCGCGCTGGCCGCCGGGCGGCTGGCGCGGCTGATCCGCGCGCTCGATGTGTTCGGTTTCCACATGGCGACGACCGATCTGCGCCAGAGTTCGGACCGGCACGAGGCCGTGCTGAAGGAATTGCTGGCGGCCGTGCGCATCGCGCCGGATTATTCCGCGCTCGGCGAGGATGAGCGCGTCGCCCTGTTGCTCGGCCTGCTGTCCGATCCGCGCCCGCTGCGCGCGCCGAACATCGCTTATTCCGAGGCTTTGCGCGGCGAACTCGCGGTATTCGAGGCGGCGCGGGAGGCTCGCGCCAAGATCGGCCCCGGGACGATCCGCCATTACATCATCAGCCATACCGAAAGCGTCAGCGACCTGCTCGAAGTCATGGTCCTGCAAAAGGAATGCGGACTGCTGCACGGCACGCTGCATCCGTCGGAGCGCGAGTCGGCGCGGCTGGAGCTGATCGTCACGCCTTTGTTCGAAACCATCGAGGACTTGCGCGCCGCCGAGCCGATCATGCGCGCCTTTTATGCTCTGCCGGGCGTCGCCGATCTGGTGCGCCGCTCCAGCGGCGCGCAGGACGTGATGCTGGGCTATTCGGATTCGAACAAGGACGGCGGCTATTTCACCTCGACCTGGGAGCTTTATCGCGGCTCGACTGCGCTCGCCAGCCTGTTCGATTCGCTGCCCGGCATTCGCCTGCGCCTGTTCCACGGTCGCGGCGGCGCGGTCGGTCGCGGCGGCGGCCCGTCCTATCAGGCCATTCTCGCCCAGCCGCCCGGCACCGTGCGCGGCCAGATCCGCTTGACCGAACAGGGCGAGGTCATCAACGCCAAATACGCGAATCCGGACATTGGCCGGCGCAATCTCGAAACGCTGATGGCGGCCAATCTGGAGGCGAGCCTGCTGGTCGACGGCGAAAAGCCCGCGCCGGAATTTCTCGCCGCCGCCGAGGAGCTGTCGCGACTGTCGATGCGCGCCTATCGCGGGCTGGTCTATGAGACGCCGGGCTTTGTCGATTATTTCTACGCCGCCACGCCGATCGCGGAGATCGCGGAGCTGAACATCGGCTCGCGCCCCGCCTCGCGCAAGCCGACCCGGCGAATCGAGGATTTGCGCGCCATTCCCTGGGGCTTTTCCTGGGGCCAGAGCCGGGTGGCTCTGCCCGGCTGGTTCGGCTTCGGCGCCGCCGTCGAGGGCTTTTTGCGCGAGGACGGCGAGGCTCGCAAGGCGCTGCTGCGCCGGATGAACGAGGAATGGCCGTTTTTCCGCACGCTGCTGTCCAATATGGACATGGTGCTCGCCAAGGCCGATCTCGACATTGCGCGGCGCTATGCCGATCTCGTGCCCGATCGCGCCGCCGCCGAGGCCATTTTCGCGGCGATCGAGGCGGAATGGGGCCGCGCCGTCGCGGCGCTCGAAATCGCCACCGGGCAGAACGCGCGCCTTGCGGACAATCCGGCGCTCGCCCGCTCCATCGCCCATCGCTTCGCTTATATCGCGCCGCTGAATTATCTGCAGGCGGAATTGCTGCGGCGCTGGCGCGCGGGATCGATCGACCACAAGGCGCGGGTCGGCATCCTCATCGCCATCAACGGCATTGCGGCGGGATTGCGCAATACGGGCTGAAACAAAGGAAAAGCCCTCCTGCTTGGGCAGGAGGGCTCGTCATCGGATCAATCTCCGACGGCGCCGAACAGGCGGCTCAGTGGGCCTTTTCCATCACGACGGTCAGAAGCTTGTCGCCTTTGTGCTCGGCGCAATATTTGCCGATCACTTCATGATTGCGCTTCACATAGCGTGAATCGATTGTGGTCAGGTTCTTGGTCGAGCTGTAATAGCCGCCGAGCCAGGACGACACCAGAAGCTTGTCTGCTTCCGGCAGGGCCGCGAACTGGCCGCAGGTGATCAGCGACATGTCGATACCGACCTGCGCCTTGGCGGGAACGGTGAAGGCGAGCATCGCCGCCGCGAGAATGAGCTTGGTCTTCATATTCTTTCTCCGGATGGCTTGATGCGGATCACTGCTTCTTCACGGCCTGGTTGACGGCGGCCTGAACCACGCCGAACAGCTGGTCCTTCGGATTGGCGGCGCAATATTTGGCGATATTGGCGGTATTGCGATGGAACGCTTCGAGATCGACCAGGGTGTAGCCGAGCTTCTGGTTGAACCAGCCGCTGAACCAGGAGGCGACCATGTCGGCGTCCGCCGGCGACATGGCGACAAATTCGCCGCAGGTGATCTTGGTCGTGTCGATCATGAGCTGGGCCGAGCTGACCGTCGGCGCCAGAGCCAACCCCAGAGCCAGGCAAATCGCTGTTTTTTTCATGTTTCACCCCTTAAATCCGCGCCAATGGGCAGGAATGTGCGCGAGTAGGATCCGCCAGGAATGGCAAGCCCCATTCTGACGTTCGTTTTGTTCAAATACGGCCGGAGACGCGCCGTCGCCGATCAAAATATACGGACGTCCTGTTCCGCCGCGATGGCACAAAAGCACGTTTTTTTTGGGAACGCCAGAGCGTGACAGGAGATACTTGCGCAATTAACGCTTCACTTGGCGGGAATTCTGAAATCTATTGCGACGCCTTGAAGACAAAAGAAAAAGCCGGCGTCGAAGCGCCGGCTTATTCGTTCTTCTTTGCCTAGAAAACGATCAGTTCACCAGCGCTCAGTTCACCAGCGCCCGGACATTGGCGATGCCCTGATCGACGAAGGCGGCGCCATCGGGTCCGGCGGCGCTGGTCTTGAGGACGGTCTCGGAGGCCTTGATCGCGGCGTCGACGGCCGCGGCGCGAACGTCGGCGGTCGCCTGGGCCTCGGCCTGGGCGATCTTGTCCTCGGCCTGCTTGGTGCGGCGGGCGACATATTCCGTGACGCGGGCCTGGGCTTCCTTGGACAGAGCCTCGGCTTCCGCCTTGGCCTGGGCGACGATCGAGGCGGCCTGGGCTTCGGCTTCGGCGGTCTTGGCGGCGAAGCTCTGCATCAGGGCCTGGGCCTCGGCGCGCAGCCGGGCGGCCTCCGCCAGTTCGGCCTTGATCTTGTCGATGCGGCCGTCGAGCGCGCCGGCCAGCTTGGTGTGCACGCCCAGATAGCCGAGCCCCATCACGAACAGGACGAAACCCAGGGCGACGAAAAATTCAGCGTCCATGTTGCGCTCCTTCAGGCCTTCGCGGCGGCGATCGCGGCGGAAACGGCGGCCGGATCGGCCGGCTTGCCGGTGATATGTTGCAGGATGGCCTGCGCGGCGTCGGTCGCGATCGAATCGACATTGGCCATGGCCGCGGTCTTGGTGGTCGCGATCTGGGCCTCGGCGGCGGCGAGCTTGCCGTTCAGCTCGGCTTCGAGCGTGGCGCGGCGAGCGTCGGTCTGCTTCTGCACCTCGGCATGGGCGGCCTGGCCCAGCTCCTGCGCCTTGGCTTTGGCGGCGGCCAAGGTCTTTTCATGCGCGGCGGCGGCGGCGGCGGCGTCATCCTGCGCCTTGGCGGCGGCGGCGAGGTCGGAATCGATCTTGTCCTTGCGGGTGGCGAGGATCTTGGCGACGCGCGGCAAGGCGACCCGGGACATCAGATAGTAAATGGCGCCGAAGGTGATCGCCAGCCAGATGAGCTCCGCCACGAAATTATTCGGGTCGAAGGGCGGGAAAACGCCGCCTTCATGCGGGCCGCCAGGAACCTCGGTTCCGGCCTGATGCCCTTCAACGTCACGAGCCATGAGACGATCCTAGCTTGTCGATCCTAGTTTGACGGGATGAAGAGCGCGCCGGCCCTGTGAGGCCGGCGCGCGCAAAAATTACTTCACGAACAGCAGAATGATCGCGACGAGGAACGCGAAAATGCCGAGACCTTCGGCGAGCGCGGCGCCGATGAAGGCGCGGCCGAACTGGCCGTCGGCGGCGGACGGATTGCGCAGCGCCCCGGAGAGGAAGTTACCGAAAATCGTGCCGACGCCGATGGCGGCGGCGCCCATGCCGATCGCCGCAAGACCAGCGCCGACATATTTGGCTGCAACAGGATCCATCTTAGAACTCCATTCGATTTTGAAGGGCGACCATTTGTTGTTGGGATGAAATTATCAGTGGCCCGGGTGAATTGCGTCGTTGAGATAGACGCAAGTGAGGATGGCGAACACATACGCCTGAAGGAAAGCGACCAGCAGCTCGAAGGCGGTCAGGAGAACGATGCCGACCAGCGGCAGCGGCGCGAGCAGCGAATAGATGCCGGCGCCGAGCAGCAAGGTGACGAAGCCGCCGAACACTTTCAGCGTGATATGGCCCGCGAGCATGTTGGCGAAGAGACGAACCGAGAGCGAAATCGGCCGCGAGGCGAAGGAGATGACCTCGATCAGGACGATGAACGGCAGCAGCAGCGGCGAAACGCCCGACGGAACGAACAGGCGCAGGAAATGCGTTCCGTGCTTGTAAAAGCCGTAAGCCATCACCAGCAGGATGATGAAGGCGGCGAAGGCGAAGGTGACGATGATCTGGCTGGTGACCGTAAAGGTGTAGGGGATCAGGCCGATCAGGTTCGAGAACAGCACGAACATGAAGACCGAGAACACGAAGGGGAAGAATTTCATGCCCGCTTCGCCGGCGGTCTGCCGCACCGTGCTCGCCACGAATTCATAGGACATTTCGGCGAGGGTCTGGAGGCGGTTGGGAACGATATGCTCGCCGGAGGTGCCCACCACCATGATGAAGGCGATCACCGCGAGAATGATCACCATGAACAGCGAGACATTGGTGAAGGAGGCGTCGATGCCGCCGAGGCTCAGGGGCGCGATGACGTTGATGTGGAATTGGTGGATCGGATCAATCGCGGGACCAGCTTCCGACATGTTCTGCCCTTCACTTTATGCGGGCGCCCCCGCTTGCCATACTTGCGCGACCTAGCGGCCGCGTCGCCCCTGCGGCGCGACCGCGAGGCGATAGATGTTCCAGAAGCCCGCGGCGACGCCCAATCCCATGAACAGGATCAGCAGCCCCGGGCTTGTGCCAAACCATGTGTCGAGCTGCCACCCAATGAGGGCGCCCACCACAATGGCGGCCACGAATTCAGACAGCACGCGAAAGCCGAGGCTCATCGCCTGCCCAAGGCCCTTGTCGGTCAGATCCGCTTCCGCCTTGCGCTCGGCCTCGTCGCGGCCGGATTCGCGTTGCGCCTGAAGGTCGGTCGTCAATTTGGCGAGCCGCGCCTTCAGTTCTTCGGCGTCATCCGGCCTGTCCTGCATCGATCCTTCCCAATGCTCATGGCTCCCTGAGCCATGGCGCCGACGGCGCGGAATGGGTCCGGCGGCCGCCCATCGTCGCAGTCGCCGCTCTCGCAGGAGGTCGTCCGGACGAGGCCCGATGAGGAATCGGACTCGTGGGATGCGTGACATCCCGCCCTTCTTGAACCGGGCGCACCATATTGACGCCTCCGCCCCCTGTCAAGACAAGCGCGGCTTTTCTATGACATAAATAACACATTGAAAATCAACAGAAAAATATGCTTCCGTCGCAGCCTGTCCGAAGGTCGCAGAAGGCTTCTCGACCGACGGGCGGAGGCCGGCGGCTTGTTCGGGCGCCGGGATAAGCTAGAGTTGGGCGGGATCGGGACAGGAGACAGGCGTGACGAGCGAGCGGTTGAAGGCTTTTTCCGATGGCGTGCTGGCCATCATCATCACCATTATGGTTCTTGAGCTGAAGGCCCCGCATGGCGAGGATTTCGCCGCGCTCTGGCCGCTGTGGCCGACCTTTCTGGCCTATGTGCTGAGCTTCATCTATGTCGGCATCTATTGGAACAACCATCATCACCTGTTCGCGGTGGTCGAAAAAGTGAATGGCGCGGCGCTCTGGGCCAATATCCACCTGCTGTTCTGGCTGTCCCTGTTGCCTTTCGTGACCGCCTGGGCCAGCGACAGCCATTTTGCGCGCGATCCCGTGGCGCTTTATGGAATGGTGCTGCTGGGGGCGGCTTTCGCCTATTATCTGCTGGTGGTCTCTCTGCTCCGGGCGCAAACGGGCAGGACCTTACTGCATACGGCCATCGGCAATGACTTCAAGGGCAAGATCTCGATCGTGCTTTATGTCGCGGGGATCGTCGGAACCTGTCTGAGCCCCTGGATCGGCTGCCTGGTCTATGTCGGCGTCGCGGCCCTGTGGCTCGTGCCCGATCGCCGAATCGAATCGCGGCTGCACGAGGCTTAGCCCGGCCTCTACACGCCGTTATGGCGAAATAGGCTTTGAATCTTCGCCAGCAGCTGCCCCCTCGCTCCCACGCCGGGGGTGACGCTGACGACGACGCGACGTTCGAGAATGTCGAGCCCGCGCCGGGCCGATCGCTCCAGCGCCGACGCCAGAAATTCATGTTCGGCCAGCAAGGTCGCGAGACCCTCGCGCGGCAGGCTGTAAACTAGGCAGTGCGTTCGCGCGGTGACCGTCGCCGCATGGGCGACCCCCGTCAGCAGGCCGATCTCGCCGATATATTCGCCGGCCCCGATACAGCCGAGGGTTTCGACCGATCCCTCCCTTTTTCGCGCGACTTCAAGGACGCCGGAGGCGATCAGGAACAAGGTTTGGTCCGTGGAGCCCTCGGCGAACAGGATGTCGCCGGGCTCCAGCCGGTTGGGCCGAAGCGCCGCCGCCACCGCGTCGAGCTGGGCGTCCGGCAAGCCTTCAAACAGGATCAGCCCACGCGCCAGTCGCCGGGCGGAAGCGATCTCGTCGCGCGAATCGAGTCCGGGCGCGTCGGCGGGGCTTCGCTCCAACAGGCCTGAATAATGCAACTGCCGGCGAACGCTGCGCAGCAGCATGTCCTTCGTCTTCGACAAGGCGGCCGTGCTTTCGACGACAAAGGCGATTTCATAGCGGTTGCGCTCGCGTCCCAGTTGCGTCAGCAGGGCGCTTGGCGTGTGCGCCTTCAGGATGTGCGGACATAGCATGGTCGCGTGGACCAGATGTTCGATGACGCGTTCCGGCGGCGCGAAGCTCGGGCAAAAATATTCGACGGACGCCGATCGCTGCTGATTGGGAAAGCTGCGATTGACGATCTGGGCCTTGGCGACAATGCTGTTCGGGATGATGGCGATGTCATTGCCGTCAGTCTGGACGCGTATCGAGCGCCAATTGACCTGGACGACCTGTCCTTCGATATTGTCGCCGATCCGGACGCGGTCCCCGATGCCAAAGGGCGCCTCGACGCCGACGGCTATGCCAGCGAAGACGTCGGCGAGCGTGTTCTGAAGCGCCAGGCCGAGGACGATGGCGACGACGCCCGAGGTCGCGACCACACCGCTGACCGGAAGCGCAAAGACCGAACTCAGAACCACCGCGCCGGTTGCAAGATAAATGGCGGCGGCGGCCAAATCCGAAAACAGACGGGCCTCGCGGGACCGCCCATCGTGGCCGATCAAGGCGCGCAGACCGGCGACCGACAGCCGCGCGGCGAACAGCCACCAGCCGCCGCCAATCGCGCGAAGGGCGATCGCCGACGGCGTCGTGGCGCTGTCCAGGGGAGAAAAAATCGGGAAAACGCCGAGCGAATAAAAATAGGCGCTGATCGCCAGAAATCCGGCGCCGTCGAACAGCAGGCGGGCGGTTGCGGAGACCCGCCGCAGCAGGACGTCGCCGAGGACGACAAGGGCGAGGAACAACGCGGCGGCTATGAACGGCGGAGCCAATCCTCTTCCTCCACCTTATCGCGGCGTTTCGATCGGCCCTAAACTAATCCATCCATCCTTGCGAACTCAACCGGGCTGAAGGCGCCCACCTCCGCGCCGCGTCCGGCGGCATTGGCTGTCAGCTCGCCTCCAGCAGGCGCTCGGCCTGCTCCAGCTCCACCGACACCAGTTGCGACACGCCGCGTTCGGCCTGGGTGACGCCGAACAATCGGTCCATTCGCGCCATCGTGATCGGATTATGAGTGATGGTGACGAAACGCGTGTCGGTCTTGCGGCGCATGTCGTCGAGCAGGTCGCAGAAGCGTTCGACATTGGCGTCGTCGAGCGGCGCGTCCACCTCGTCGAGCACGCAGATCGGCGCCGGATTGGTCAGGAACACCGCGAAAATCAGCGACATGGCGGTGAGCGCCTGTTCGCCGCCGGACAGCAGGGTCATGGTGGCGGGCTTCTTGCCCGGCGGCTTGGCGAGAATCTCCAGCCCGGCCTCCAGCGGATCGTCCGATTCGACCAGTTGCAGCTCGGCCGAACCGCCGCCGAACAGCAGCGCGAACAGGTCGCGGAAATGGGCGTCCACGCGGGCGAAGGCGTCGAGCAGGCGCTCGCGGCCTTCCTTGTTGAGGGCGCCGATCGCCGCGCGCAATTTGCGGATCGCCTCGGTGAGGTCGTCGCGCTCGGCGACCATCTTGGCCTGTTCTTCCTCCACTGCCGCCAATTCGTCCTCGGCGCGCAGATTGACGCCGCCCAGCCGCTCGCGGTCCTGTTTGAGATTGGTCAGCCGGGCGCTGACGCCGTCCATCGGCGGCGGTTCGGCGCCTTCCGCCAGCCCGGCGAGCGCGGGCAGGCCGGTGGGCGCGCAGCTCAATTGCTCGCCAATGTCGCGCACGAGAATCTGCAGCCGGGTCTTGGCGGCCTCAGCCTGGGCTTCGAGCCGGGCGCGGATTTCGCGCGCCGCGCTCATGGCGTCGAGCGCGGCGCGGGCGACGCGGTCGGATTCGGCCAGAGCGGTTTCGCCCTCGGCGCGGGCGTCGGCGGCGCCTTTTTGCGCGGCCTCGGCCTCCTCGATCTTCCCGGCCAGCGAGCGGCGCTGGAGCAGGAATTCATCCGGCGCGTCCTCGAGCTTCACCAATTCCTCCTGCGCCTCGGCCAGTCGGAATTCGATCTCCTCGGTCTGGAATTGCGACCGCGCGCGGCGGTCGAGCCAGCTTTTCCGCTCATGGGCGATGGCCTCGCGGCGGCGCAAACGGGTCTCGGCCTCGCGCGAAAAAGCCTGCAAGGCGGCGCGGGCCTCGGCGGCCTCCGCCCGGTCGACGGCGTTGGCGGCGCGGGCGGCGTCGCGCTCGCCGAGCAAAGTGGCGGGCTCGGCGACATTGTCGAGCGCCTCGCGCGATTCGATCAGCCGTTCGCGGGCCCCGTCGCGCAGGTCCTCGGCGCGTTTGCGCGCATCGTCGAGATTGGCGAGGCGGGACAGGAATTGCGCTTGGCGCCGCTCGGCGGCATTGGCGTTTTCGCGCGCCTCCACCAAGGCCTTTTGGGTCATGCGCGCAGCTTGACGAGCACGCTGGTCGGCCTCGTTGGCCGCCGTCACGGCGGCCTGCGCCCCCTCCATCTTTTCCTGCAGCGCCTCGACCGCCTCGCGCGCCGCTTCCGCCTCGATTTCGAGATCGCCGAGCCGGTTCTTCTCGGCCAGACGCCGCGCAGCGGGCGTGGGCGCCTCGGCGGCCTGGGTGAAACCGTCCCAGCGCCAGAGATCGCCCTCGATCGAGACGAGGCGCTGGCCGGGTTTCAGATGCTGGCGCAGGCTCGCGCCCATCGCCCGCGACACGAGGCCGATCTGGGCGAGGCGGCGATAGAGCGCGGGCGGGGCGCTCACCCATTCGGTCAGCGGCCGCGCGCCGGGGGGCAGGGCCGGGTCGCCGCCGCTCTGGGTCACGGCCCAATAGGTTGGAGCGCTGTCGTCGTCGGAGGCGTCGAGATCGTCGCCAAGCGCCGCGCCGAGGGCGGCCTCGTAGCCCTTGGCGACGACGATGCGCTCCAGCACGGCCGGCCAGCCGGCGCTGGCGCCCGTGCGCAGCAGATTGGCCAGGGTCCGCGCCTCGGTTTCGAGCTTTTGCGCCTGTTTTTCAGCCTCGGCCAGCGGTCCGCGCAGAAAAGTCTCCTCGTCGCGGGCAAGCGCGAGAGCGGTTTCGGCGGCGAGCGCGTCTTCCTCAGCCTGGGCGGCGGCGTCCATCAGCCGCTCGGCCTCGGCGAGCGATTCGGCCAGTTCGGCGTCGCTTTCCGCGCTTTCGCGCAAGGCGGCGATTTCATCCTCGGCGCGCGCGAGCTCCGTCTCGAAACGCAGCAGCGCCTGTTCTTCGCGGCGCGCGGCCTCGGCCAAGGCGTTTCTTTGCGCCTCGGCGTTGGAAAAGGCGTCTTGCGCCTGTTCCAGCGCCAATTCCGAGGCGCGCAGCTTTTCTTCCGCCTGCTCGCAGCGCAGCCGCGCTTCTTCGACCAGATCGGATTCGACCTCGCCGGAGCCGGCCAGTTCCTCGTCTTCCGAATCGAGGCGAGCCAAAGTCGCGGCGGCGTCCTCGTAATGGGCGCGCTCGCGGGCGAGGTCGGAGGCCGCCTGCGCGATGCGGCGCTCCATCTCGGTCTTGCGCTCGGCGGCGCGCTTTTCCTCGCCATCGAGCGTTTCGCGCGCCAGCACCAGACGTTGCAGCGCGGCCGCGGCCTGGGTTTCGGCGTCGCGCAGAAAGGGCATGCGATGGGCGGCGAGCGCCTGAAGGCGGGCGGCCTCGGCCTGCTGGCGGGTGCGCTCGGCCACATCGACGATATTGGTTTCGAAGGCGTGTTGCGCCTCCTCAGCCTCTTTCGCGGCCTCGCGGAAGGCGATCAGCGCGACCAGGGCCTCGTGGCGGCGGATTTCGGCGGCCAGCGCCCGATAGCGCGCCGCCTGTTTCGCCTGTCGGCGCAGCGAATCGGCCTGCGCGCCGATCTGGGTCAGCACGTCTTCGAGCCGGACCAGATTTTCCTCGGCGCCCTTGAGGCGCAGTTCCGCCTCGTGGCGGCGGGAGTGCAGCCCCCCAATGCCGGCGGCTTCTTCGAGAATGCGGCGGCGGGCCTGCGGTTTGGCGGCGATGATCTCGCCAATCTGGCCTTGCCGCACCATCGCAGGCGAACGCGCGCCGGAGGAGGCGTCGGCGAACAGCAATTGAACGTCGCGGGCGCGCACTTCGCGGCCATTGACCCGATAGACCGAGCCCTGCTCGCGCTCGATGCGGCGGGTGATTTCGAGAATGTCGGAATCGTTGAAGACGGCGGGCGCCGAGCGGGCGCTATTGTCGAGCACCAGCGCCACTTCGGCGTGATTGCGGGCGGGCCGCGAGCCGGCGCCGGAGAAGATGACGTCATCCATGCCGGAGGCGCGCATCTGCTTGTAGGAATTCTCGCCCATCACCCAGCGCAGGGCCTCGACGAGATTGGATTTGCCACAGCCGTTCGGTCCCACGACGCCTGTCAGGCCGGGGTTGATCACGAAATCGGTCGGCTCCACGAAGCTCTTGAAGCCGGTCAGGCGCAGCTTGTCGAATTTCATCGGCGGGCTGGGGCTCTCCCTGTTCCCATTATGGAACAAGGCGCCAGAAGGCCCGGCAAATCAAGCGCAACCGGGGCAAAAACTGGGGAAAAGCAGCGGCCGGCATCCCTTCACGCCGACGCCAATCGGGCCGGCATCCCTTCTCCCCTTGCGGGAGAAGGTGGCGCGTCAGCGCCGGATGAGGGGGTATCCTGCGGTTGGCGCCCCCTCATCCGTCTCGCCGCTTGGTGGCGATCCACCTTCTCCCGCAAGGGGAGAAGGTAGGCCCGTCAGACTTCCACCGGTCCGGGCTTTGTCCAGCGCAGGACCGGCTTGCGGGCGGCTTTGGTCTCGTCGAGCCGCTTGCGCGGGGCGTAATAAGGCGCGCCGAGAAAACGCTCGGTCTCGCCGCGCAGGGCCCGGAAGGCGAGATCGCGCAAGGTCGCGAGGAACAAGGTCAGCGAAACCAAGGATTCCGATTCGGTCGGCTCGATCAGCATGGCGCCATGCGCGACCAGCGGGAAATAGACCGTCATCGGGTGGAAACCCTCGTCGATCATGGCTTTGGCGAAGTCCAGCGTGGTGATTCCGGCGTCCTTCAGCCAGCGGTCGTCGAACAGGACCTCATGCATGCAGATCCGGTTGCCGAAAGGCGAAGACATCAGGTCGCTCAGGCCGACGCGGACATAATTGGCCGCCAGCACCGCGTCCTCCGACGCCTTGGCCAGTCCGTCGGCGCCATGGGACAGAATATAGGTCAGCGCGCGGACGAACATGCCCATCTGGCCGTGGAAGGCGGTCATGCGGCCGAAGCTTTGCGCGCCTTCGGTCTGTTCGACCAGCGTCAGGCTGTCGCCCTCGCGCCGGAGGAAAGGCACCGGCGCATAGGCCGCCAGCCGGCTCGACAGCACGACGGGGCCGGAGCCCGGCCCGCCGCCGCCGTGCGGCGTCGAAAAAGTCTTGTGCAGGTTGATATGCATGGCGTCGACGCCGAGATCGCCCGGCCGCACCTTGCCGACGATGGCGTTGAAATTGGCGCCGTCGCAATAGAAATAAGCCCCAGCCTCGTGGACCAGCCGCGCGATTTCGACAATGTCGCGCTCGAACAACCCGCAGGTGTTGGGATTGGTCAGCATGATCGCCGCGACATCCGGCCCCAAAGCGGCCGCGACCGCGTCGGGATGAACCAGACCGTCCGGTCCGGCCGGCACGGCGCGCACCGAAAAGCCGAGCGCGGCGGCGGTGGCCGGATTGGTGCCGTGGGCGGATTCCGGCGCCAGCACCACCTTGCGGGTCGCCGCCTCGCCGCGCGCGGCAATGGCGGCCTTGATGGCCATCATGCCGCACATTTCGCCATGGGCGCCCGCCTTGGGCGACAGGGCTACGGCTTCCATATTGGTCAGTTTCAGCAGCCAGTGCGCCAGTTGCTCCATCAGGGCCAGCGCGCCCTGGACGGTGGAGAGCGGCTGCAGCGGATGGATGTCGCCGAAACCCGGCAGCCGCGCCATTTTCTCGTTGAGGCGCGGATTGTGTTTCATCGTGCAGGAGCCGAGCGGATAGGGCCCGAGATCGATGGCGTAATTCTTCTGCGACAGCCGCACATAATGGCGCATCGTCTCCGGCTCGGACAGGCCCGGCAGGCCGATCTCGCTCTTGCGCTCCAGCCCGCCGAGACGCGGCGTGAAGGGCGCGGGCGGGTCGATGTCGACGCCGGAAAAATCGTTGCGGCCGATCTCGAAGATCAGCGCCTCGTGGACCTCCAGGGCGCGATTGCCGGTAAAGGTCCCCGGCGCATAGGCGCTCGTCTCGGATGTTTCGGCGCGGGGTTGGGTCGGGCGGCCTTCCTGGTTCATGCGCCGATCTCCCCCTGAAGCGCGGCGAGGAAGGCGGCGCGGTCCTCATCCGTATTGACCTCGCTCGACGCCACCAGCAGCAGGTCATCGAGCCCAGCCCCCGGCAGAAGGCGCGAGACCGGGACGCCGGCCAGCACGCCGCGCGCCGCCATGCGCTCGACCAGCGCCGCCGCCGAACCCTTCACGCGCAAGGTGAATTCGTTGAAAAAACTGCCGTTCAGCACCGCGACGCCGGGAACCTTTTCCAAGGCCTCGGCCAGAGCCACGGCATTGGCGTGGTTGACGAGCGCGAGCTGTTTCAGCCCTGTCTCGCCCAGCAGCGACAGATGAATGGAAAAGGCCAGAGCGCACAGGCCGGAATTGGTGCAGATATTGGATGTCGCCTTTTCGCGGCGGATATGCTGCTCGCGGGTCGAGAGCGTCAGCACGAAGCCGCGCCGCCCATCGGCGTCGACGGTTTCGCCGCACAGCCGCCCCGGCATCTGACGCAGATATTTTTCGCGCGCCGCGAACAGGCCGAGATAGGGGCCGCCGAAAGCAAGGCCGTTGCCGATCGACTGGCCTTCGCCGACAACAATATCGGCGCCCAGCGCGCCGGGCGATTCGACCAGCCCGAGCGAGAGAATTTCCGTCACCGCGGCGATCAGCAGCACGCCCTTGGCGCTGCAGGCCTCGGCCAGCGGGCGCAGGTCGCGCAGATTGCCGAACACATCCGGATTCTGCACGACCACGCAGGAAAAGCTGTCGTCCAGCGCGCCGATCAGGTCTTCCGCCGCAAGCGGGTCCGGCGGCAGGATGACGATCTCATCCTCCGCCATATCCGACAGGGTGCGCGCGGTCTCGACATAATGCGGGTGCAGTCCGCCCGAAACCAGCGCCTTGCGCCGCCGCGTGACGCGATGCGCCATCAGAATGGCCTCGGCCGTCGCGGTCGAGCCGTCATACATCGAGGCGTTCGCCACCTCCATGCCCGTGAGATTGGCGACCTGGGTCTGGAATTCGAAAAGGACCTGCAGCGTGCCCTGGGCGATTTCCGGCTGGTAGGGCGTATAGCTGGTAAGGAATTCCGAGCGCTGGATCAGATGATCCACCGTCGCCGGGACATGATGTCTATAGGCGCCCGCGCCGACGAAGAAGGGAACCGCGCCCGCCGCGACATTTTTCGCCGCGAGCGCCGACAAAAGCCGCTCGACCTCAAGCTCCGACTTGCGCCGGGGCAGGTCGAGCGGTTCGGTCAGCAAGGCGTCGCGCGGCGCGTCGGCATAAAGGTCGTCGATGGTTTCGACGCCGATTCGCGCCAGCATGTCTTCGCGATTTTCGGCGCTGAGCGGCAGGTAACGCATTCAGGGCGCTCCTTACGGCTTCAGGAAGGGGGCGAGGATTTCGTCGAGCTTGTCGGCGGGGATTTCGCCGGAATGTTTCTCGCCATTGATGAAGAAGGTCGGCGTCGCATTGATGCCGAATTTCTGCGCGGCGGTGTCGCGGATCTGGTTGATCTTGTCGAATACCGCCTGATCGTTGAGGCAAGCCTCGAAGGCGGTCGGTCCCATGCCGGTCTGCTTGACGGTGTCGCGCAGCGCTTCCAACGGATTGTTCACAAAGGCCCAATTCTTCTGCTGCTGGAACAGCAGCTCGACCACCGCCTCGCGCTTGTCGCCCGCGCAGCGCGCCAGCATGGCGGCGGCGGCGGCGAGCGGATCGAGCGGGAATTCGCGCAAGGTGAAGCGCACCTTGCCGGTGTCGATGAATTTCGACCGCAGGATCGGGAAGACCTCGGTGTTGAACCGGGCGCAATGGCCGCAGGTCATCGAGGCATATTCGATGATGGTCACCGGCGCCTTGGGATCGCCCAGCCAGATGTCGGGCAGCGGCGGCTCCGCCATCAGCAGGTCGAGTGGAGCCTTGGCCGGAGCCTCCGGCGCGGCCTTTTGCGCCTGCGCGGACAAAGGCGAGGCGGCGAGAACCAGCGCGGCGCCGAAACCGAGCAGACCACGGCGCGTGGCGCCGAAGCGGGAGCGAGACATGGAGCGATCCTGCGTGACGGAAGCAATAGCCCTTCTTATACGCTCGCGCCGCGAGTCGCAAAGCGCGCCGGCCGCAATGCACAAAGTTCTGGGCTATATGGTTTCGCCAGATGGTTTGGCAGTGCTCATCCTTTGGCGGCCGGGCCGGTCAGCGCCCTGGCGCCGAGCCGGACCATCGCCTGACGCAGGTTTTCGTCGGCCAATCCCTGCGCCGCCTGCTCGGCGCGGGCCAAGGCCGCCGCGTCCGGCGGCGGCTTTTTAGCCGCGCGACCGGCGCGGCTCAGCGGTCCCTGGCGGATCGCCAGCCGGCCCACCGCGCGCCAGCCGAGATGGGCGTTGACGCGCTCGACTAGAACCGGCGCGGCATATTGCACTTCCAAAGCCATGGCGCCGGCGACCCGCAGCACCAGAGTCGCCGGCTCGATCGGCGCGTCGGGCGGCCTTTTGGGGGGGCGCGGCGGCCATTGCAGCTTGATCGGCTCGCTGCAGGCGGCGAAGCGCTCGCCGACAATGTCGTCCCAGTGCAGAATGAGGCTGGATTCGCCAAAACCCTGTTTGGCCAGAACCGGGTCGACCGCCGCGCCGACGAGGTCGGCGAGCGGGACGGGTCGGGACATTTTCGGACGCGGCGGCATAAGCCATTGTGGGAGGCTCATGGGCAAAAGCAAGATCGAAAGCGCGGGATTCGGGGATCGGCTGCTCGCCTGGTACGACCGCCATCGCCGCGAGCTGCCCTGGCGCGCGGCGCCCGGCGTCAGGCCCGATCCCTACGCCGTCTGGCTGTCGGAGGTGATGCTGCAGCAGACGACGGTGGCCGCCGTCCGCGATTATTTCGCCCGGTTTCTCGCCTTGTGGCCGGGAGTGGACGACCTCGCGGCGGCGCCGGTCGAAGCGGTCATGCAGGCCTGGGCGGGGCTCGGCTATTATTCTCGCGCCCGTAACCTGCACGCCTGCGCGCAAGAAATCGTCGCCGATTTCGGCGGGCGTTTTCCACAGGACGAGGCGGCCTTGCGCAGCCTGCCGGGCATTGGCGCCTATACGGCGGCGGCCATCGCGGCGATCGCCTTCGACAGGCCGGCGATCGTGGTCGACGGCAATGTGGAGCGCGTGACCGCGCGCCTGCGCGCCCTGGAGACGCCGCTGCCGGAGGCGAAAAAGGTGATTTCCGCTCTGGTCGCGCAACTCGCGCCGGCGACGCGGCCGGGGGATTTCGCCCAGGCCATGATGGATCTCGGCGCGACCATCTGCACGCCGCGCTCGCCGTCCTGCATCCTCTGCCCGTGGCGGGAGGATTGCGCCGCGCGGGCGCTCGGAGCGCCGGAGGATTTCCCGCGCAAGGCGCCGAAAAAGCCGAGGCCGCTGCGGCGCGGCGCGGTCTTCTATCTGAGCCGCGCCGACGGCGCCGTATTGACGCGGACCCGGCCGCCGCGCGGGCTGTTGGGCGGCATGGACGAATTTTTCGGGACCGACTGGCGCGCGAGCCGCCCCGAGGACTGGGCTGAGACTTTGGCGCCATCGGGGGCGGGCGCGCCGCTTCCCGGAGTCAATTGGGCGCTGGCCGGCGAGATCGATCACGTCTTCACCCATTTCGCCCTGAAGCTCGCCGTTTTCGTAGGCGCCGCGCCTGCGGGGACGCCCGCGCCCGAGGGCGGACGATGGCGCGATTCGGCCGGAATGCGGGCCGCCGCCTTGCCGAGCGTGATGCGAAAGGCGGAGCGCGCGGCGGCGAATTTTCTTTCCAAATCGGACTTGTCTGGAGCGCGGATCAGTCCATGATGCGCGGGCGACGGAGGCGGGGATGAGCAGGAAGCGCGGCGACCGGCCGGAGGTGGAGCTGACGGAGGGCGCCATTCGGGTGGTCTGGAGGGGCCGCACGCGCACGATCCTGCCCGCGGCCGCGCCGCCGAACGCCGAGGAGGCCGCCGATTTCATCGTCGCGCTCGACGATCTCGTCTGCTGGGATCCGCCGGACGAGGAAACCGAGATCGACATGAAGGAATTGCAGCGCATCCTCGAAGCCATCGACGACGCCTTCGACAAGCTGGGGCTTGAAGTGGCTTACGAATGACGGCTTTGACCGTCCGATATTCACATCGCCTGTGCGGAGACCATCTGCGATGAAATGGGAAGATTTCCGTCAGTCCGACAATATCGAGGATCGCCGCGACGACGGCCCGATGATGGCCGGCGGGGGCGGCTCGTCCGGCCATCTCGGCCTGGGCGCGATGATCGTGCTCGGCCTGATCGGCTATGCGCTCGGCATCGACCCGCGCCTGCTGATCGGCGGGGCCGAAATGGTCAATCAGATGGGCGGCGGCCGGCAGCAGCAGCAGGCCGCGCCGCAGCGCGAAATGGGCGCGCCGAAGGATCAGGTCGGGCGCTTCGTCTCTGCTATCCTCGCCGAGAACGAGGACGTCTGGAAAGAGATCCTGCCCGCCCAGACCGGCGTGAAGTTCAAGCCGGCGCCAATCGTTTTGTTCAACGGCGCGACTTCGTCGGGCTGCGGCACCGCGCAATCGGCGATGGGGCCGTTCTATTGTCCGCTCGATGGCAAGATTTATCTCGACACTTCGTTCTTCCGCGACATGAAGAACAAATTCGGCGGCGGCGGCGATTTCGCCTATGCCTACGTGATTTCTCACGAAATGGGTCATCATATCCAGGATCTGCTCGGCATTCTGCCCAAGGCGCAGGCCGCGCAGCAGAACGCCTCCTCGCAGGCCAAGGCCAATGCTATTTCGGTGCGGATCGAATTGCAGGCCGATTGCTTCGCCGGCGTCTGGGCGGCCAACGCCAATCAGAAATGGCAGGTGATTGAGCCAGGCGACGTGGAAAAGGCCATCGCCACTGCGCAGGCCATCGGCGACGACCGCTTGCAGCAAGCCTCGCGCGGGCGGATCGTGCCCGATTCCTTCACGCATGGCTCGTCGGCGCAGCGCGTGCAATGGCTGGAGACGGGCCTGAAATCGGGCAAGGTCTCGGATTGCAATACTTTTGCGCAGTGAGATCAGCGCGCGCAGTGAGATCAGCCCAGCGACCAGCCGGGCGGCGCCAGTTCGAAGCCTGAAAACAGGAAGGCCGGCGCGACCACGCAGGAAACCAGCGTCCAGGCGCCAAGGCTTTCCGCCGCCTGCCAGCCGCCGGCCGGGACGACCGCCTGAAAGGTCTCGCCGCCGCCGAGGTCGGGGCCAAGCCGGATTTGCTCAATTTTTCCGCCGTCATTGCGAGCGGAGCGAAGCTATCCATCTTCCAGCCTGTCGGGAGATTGCAATGGATTGCTTCGCTCCGCTCGCAATGACGAGCTTTGCGTTTCAGCGCTGATCTCCAACCGAACGCCGTCGGCAGCGGCGACAGTAGACGTGACGCGAACTCCGTGAGCTGAGGGGATTGAAGGATTTTTGCGGTTGCCGTCGCCGGGCCGGGCCGGCGACGATTCTGGCAGGGCGCAGGCCAGGTTAGATCTGGGCCTGGCCGCCATCGGCGAAGAGTTCGGCGCCATTGACAAAACTCGCGTCGTCGGAAGCCAGAAACACCGCGGCCTTGGCGATCTCGTCGGGATCGCCGACACGGCCGAGCGGGATTTTCGCGGCGAGGAAATCGACCAAAGCCTGCTGCTGTGCGGCGTCGGGGCCGGCGAGATCGACGAGGCCCGGCGTCCGGATCGCGCCGGGGCTCAACGTGTTGACGCGAATCTTGCGATCTTTGAGATCGAGGATCCAGTTGCGGGCGAAGGCCCGCACCGCGGCTTTCGAGGCGGCATAGACGCTGAACGCCGCCGTGCCCTCAATCCCCGCCGTCGAGCCGGCCAGAATGATCGAAGCGCCATCGGCGAGCAGCGGTAGCGCCTTCTGCACCGTGAAGAGTACGCCTTTGACGTTGCGGTCAAAAGTGTCCTGATATTGCTGCTCTGTGATCTGGCCGAGCGGCAGAAACGATCCGCCGCCGGCATTGGCGTAAAGCACGTCGATGCGGCCGGCCTGGGCCTTCACCTGGGCGTAGAGCGCGTCGAGATCGGCGAGGCGCGAGACGTCGGCCTGGACGCCCACGGCGCTGCGGCCGATAGCGGCGACGGCGGCGTCGAGTTCGGCCTTGCGGCGGCCGGTGACATAGACGCGGGCGCCCTCGGTAGCGAAGCGCTTGGCGGCGGCGAGGCCGATGCCGCTCGTTCCCCCGGTGACGATGGCGACTTTATTGGCGAGTTTCTGAACCATGGCTGTGTCTCCTTGCTGGTTGATGGCCGGAGGATGACAGCGGGGCTGTATTTGCGATATAGAAATAATTGAAACTTATCATTGCAGAGTTGTCGATGTCGCAGCTTCCAGATTTTGAGGGACTGGCCCTGTTCGCCAAGGTCGCCGAGGAGGGCTCCTTCGCAGGCGCGGCGCGGGTGATGAATGTTTCGGTCGCGACGGTGTCGCGTGCGATCGCGCGGCTCGAAAAGCGGTTGGGAGGTCGCGTGCTGAACCGCACCTCGCGCAAGATCGCGCTGACCGCGTTTGGCCACACGCTCGCCGAGCGTGCGAGCCGGGTGCTGGCGGAGGCCGAGGAGGCCGAAAGCGCTGCGCGCGAACTGTCCAGCCGGCCGCGCGGCATGGTCAGGCTCGCCGCGCCCATGTCGTTCGGCCTGCGCGAGGTCGCCGGATTGATGCCGGAGTTTTTTAGGCTTTATCCGGAAATTCACGTCGATCTGCATTTGAGCGACGCGACGGTCGATCTGATCGGCGAGGGTTATGACGCCGCACTGCGGATCGCGGACCTGCCGGATTCATCGCTCATTGCGCGCCGCTTGCGCCCGATCAGCCGGTTTGTCGTCGCGTCGCCATCCTACATTGCGCGTTATGGCCGACCGCAATATCCAGCCGAACTGAACGCGCACCATTGCCTGGGTTACGCCTATCGCGCCCGCACCCAAAACTGGCGCTTCCGCAACGACGCCGGCGAGGAGATGACAATTACGCCGTCTGGTCCGCTCAATGTGACCAACATCGACGCTCTGGTTCCAACCGTCTTGTCGGGATTGGGCATTGCGGAACTCCCATCCTTTGTGGCGGATGATTATCTCGCCGACGGACGGCTGGAGCATCTTCTCCCGGACTGGCGCTTGCCGTCAGGCGCTCTCTATTTTGTGACTCCCGCCTCCAAAGTGAGGGCGACCAAGGTTGCCGCGCTGAGCGATTTTTTCGCCACGCATCTGGCGCGAAGCTGAGCGCGAGGGAGCTGCGCCGCAACGGATTCGACGAACAGCTATCCCGGCGACCAGCCGGGCGGCGCCAGTTCGAAGCCCGAAAACAGGAAGGCCGGCGCGACCACACAGGAAACCAGCGTCCAGGCGCCGAGGCTTTCCGCCGCCTGCCAGGCGCCGGTCGGGACGACGGCCTGAAAGGTCTCGCCGCCGCCGAGGTCGGGGCCAAGCCGGATTTGCTCAATTTTTCCGCCGTCATTGCGAGCGGAGCGAAGCAATCCATTGCCATCGTTCGACAGGCTGGAAGGTGGATTGCTTCGCTCCGCTCGCAATGACGACCCTCGCGTTTCGGCGCTGATTTCCAGCCTCAGCGGCGCGCCGGCCTGCCAGATCCATAATTCCGCCGCGTCCACTCGATGCCAGTGCGAGCGTTCGCCGGCCTTGAGCAGGAAGAAAATGCTGGTCGCGGCCCCGCGCCCGCCATCCGCCGGCGCGTCGCGCCAGATTTCGCGAAAGGCGCCGCCTTCCGGATGCGGCGCGAGGTCCAACGCCACGCGCACCGCCTCCGCGTCGAGCGAGGGATCGCGCAAGTCGATCATGCCGAAGCCTTATTCCGCGGCGTGAATGGCGGCGTTCTTGCGGATGATCTCGTCGCGCTTCTTGCGCGCCAGAGCGCCTTCGCTGCCCGACGTGGCGTGATAAAGCGCCATTTCCTCGAATTCCTCGGCGCCATAATGGGCGATGGCTATATCGGTATAGGTCGCGCGGTCCGGCGCCTCCACGACCTCCTGCTGGAATTTCCGGAATTTTCGGATCGTCCGCCAATAGCCGAAAGCCTTGCGGACAGTGTCGTAGCCAAAGCGCGGATAGAAGATCAGCGGATTTTCCAGCTTCATGCCCGGACGGCGATCCTTGCGGAATTTCATCCGCAAGGCGCCGCCTTCGAGCGGATGCACGCCCTCATATTTGATCATAAGGTGGAACATCAGCAGTTTCGAGGTCAGCGACTTGATCGAGCGTAGCCCATGCACGGCGGAACGGCGCATCACCGTCTTCACATGATCGTCGGTGTAATAAGCGGCCCAGGCCGAACGATAGGCGTCCTCCCATTCCGCGTCCGACATTTTGGAATGATGGGTGACGCGATGGTTGAGGTCGTATTTGTTGAGGTCGGAATCCATCCATACGCCCTTGGCGTGCAGGCGCTTGTGGTCCTCCGAGCCCGGCAGCGGCGTCAGGAAGAAGAATTCGAGAATGTCGAGCGGCAGTTCGCGCTTGATGATCTCGATGTCGCGCAAAATGCTCGCCTTGGTGTCGGCGGGGAAGCCGAGAATATAGCCGGCGGCGGTATGGGCGCCGTGCTCGCGCCATTTCTGCAGCATGGCGCGATATTCGGTGATCTTGTTCTGGCGCTTCTTGGCCTCGATCAGATTGTCCGGATTGATGTT
>NZ_JAYSBG010000021.1:0-22659 GCF_041915505.1 Rhodoblastus sp.
GCCCGGCGTCCTTGGCCGCGTAGAGCGCCATATCGGCGCATTTCATCAAGTCATTGGCGTCGGCGCCGTCCTCCGGCGCCATGGCTATGCCGATCGAGGCGCCGATCATCAACTTGGCGCCGTCGACGTGATAAGGTTCGCTCAGAGTCTCGACCGCGCGGGAGGCGAAAGAATCAGCCTGCTCGCGCCCGCCAAAGCGCAGGAACACGAATTCGTCGCCGCCGAGACGCGCCACCATGTCGCCCTCCTCGGCCATTTCCTGCATCCGTTTCGCCACTCTTTGCAGCAATTTGTCGCCGACCGGATGGCCGAGCGAATCATTGACCTGTTTGAACCGGTCGAGATCGACCATCATCACCGCGAAAGGCCTCGCCTCCGCCGCGAGGCCGGCGGTCGCATTCTGCAATTCCTCGCGGAATCGCGTCCGGTTGGCGAGCCCGGTCAGATCGTCCAGCCGCGCCATTTTCTCGACGCGCAATTCCGAGGCCCGCCGCGCGGTGACGTCCTCGATCAGCAAAGCGAATCCTTCGGCCGTCGGCTGGAACGCGAATTCCATGCTGCGCGCATCGGCCAAATCGACCACGACGCCCTCGCGCTCGCGCCTCTTCGCCATGTGTAAAGCCGCCTCGCACAAAACGTCGACGCTGTCGGGATCCCTGAGCCGAAGCCCGAGCTTCTTCCGCAGCAACTCCTCAACCGGCGCGTCGCGGTCCGCCTGGTCGAACAGGCGGAACATGCGAAGAAATTGCGCATTGCCGGCGATCAGTCGCCCCTGGGAATCGAACAGGCCGACCGATTGGCTCATGCTGTTGAGCGCGGCGCTCAACCGGCGCTCTTCTTCGGCGACGCGCCCCAGCGCGCGGGCTCGCCGGCGCACGGCCATGACCAGCGCGAAGCCGAGACTCAGGGTCGCTGCAAGCGCCACCGGGGCGTAATCGTCCCAGCTCAGCCCGACGCCGACGCCGAACAGTCCAAGCGCGCCGAGGATGTGCAGGTCGGCAAGGCGCGGACGCGCGGTCTCACGCTCCGAGGCCAACGCCACATAGCCGACCATCGAGATCACCGCGGCCGTCCTGATGCTCGCGGGGGTCGGGGTAAGCAAGTTCGCCAGACAGACGAAACCCAGCGCCGTCGCCAGAGCCGCACCCGCGAGCCCCTGCGCGGCCGCCGGCATTTTCGATCCCGTCCCGATGCGGCTTTCCAGCCCATGAACGGCGAGCTTCACTCCGGCCGCCAACACCAGCGCCCAGCCCGCGCAATTGGTCCACAACCCGAAATTGCAGCCAAGCATGGCGCCGCCGAGCGTCAGGGCCGGCGCGGCGTCGAGAAAGAGCGCGCCTTCGCCGCGCGCCGCGACGGCGCCTTGCGCGCGCGCCGGCGACGGAGCGGAGGCTCCGGCCGAAACGCGCGCGGGGGCCTGGGCCAATGTCAACGAACGATCCTCGGCGCCGTGGCGAAGTCCATTCCAACAGGGCTGCCCTCGCCGGGAGGCGTCGCCCCGCGTCCCCGAAAGGCGAACGCGGGTCGACGGTAAACGGCGCGGGTAAACAAGCTCTCAATCTATGCGTGTATATATTTATATAACACGCAAAGGGTGTGGCTACAGACAAAGACGTCGGGTGGTCGACGTCAAAAGTCGTATTCATCCAACCGTATTAAACGGCCCATAAATTCGCGTTGCAACGGCGGCGGTCGCGTTCGCCGTCCTCCGGCGAAACCGCCACAAGGAGCGAGGAAAACGGCCGATGAAAAAGGGCGTCACTGCCATAGAGGCCGCCGAAATGATCCCCGACGGCGCCGTTCTGATGATCGGCGGCTTCATGGGCGTCGGCAGCCCTCACCGAATCATCGAAGCGCTGGTCGAACTGGGCCGCAAGAATCTCACCATCATCGCCAATGACACGGCCAAGCCGAATTACGGCATCGGTCGGCTGATCCGCACCGGCGCGGTGGCCAAGGCGATCGTCTCCCATATCGGCCTCAATCCCGAGACCCAGAAGGGCATGATCGACGGCTCGATCCAGGTCGAACTGGTGCCGCAGGGCACGCTTGCCGAGCGCATCCGCGCCGGCGGCTTCGGCCTTGGCGGCGTGCTGACCAAGACCGGCCTCGGCACCATCGCCGCCGACGGCCAGAAGGTCATCGACATCGACGGCGAGCAATGGCTCTACGCCCCGCCGCTCAGGGCGGATTTCGCGCTGATCCACGCCGACCGCGCCGATTATTCCGGCAATCTCGCCTATCAGCTCACCGCGACCAATTTCAATCCGGTGATGGCGATGGCCGGCGAGACGGTCATGGTCGAGCCGCGCGAGATATCGCCGGTCGGCGTCATTCCGCCGGACAATGTCTCGACGTCCGGCATCCTGGTCGATTACATCATCCTGAGAGGCGCCGCATGAGCCCGGAAGAAGTCATCCAGCGCCGCGTCGCGCGCGAATTGCACCCCGGCACCCTGGTCAATCTCGGCATCGGCCTGCCGACCGGCGTGTGCCGCCATATTCCGGTCGATTCCGGAATCCTGTTCCAGTCCGAGAACGGCATTGTCGGCATGGGCTCGCGCCCGCCGGAAGGCATGGAGGACGAGGACCTCACTGACGCCGGCGGCGGCTTCGTCTCGGCCGTGCCGGGCGCCGCGACGGTCGACAGCACTTTGTCCTTCGGCCTGATCCGGGGCGGCCATCTTGACGCCACCGTGCTCGGCGGGCTCGAGGTGGACGAGAACGGCCACCTCGCCAATTGGGTCGTGCCCGGCCGCATGGTTCCCGGCATGGGCGGCGCGATGGATCTGGTTTCCGGCGCCCGCCGCGTGATCGTCGCCATGCAGCACACCGCCAAGGGCCGGCCGAAAATCGTGCCGAAATGCACACTGCCGCTGACCTCGACCCGGCGCGTCACCCTGATCGTCACCGATCTCGCGGTGATCGAGCCGACCGACGCCGGCCTGATCCTGCGCGAGCGCGCCCCCGCGGTGGAAATCGCCGAAATCGTTGCGGCGACCAGCGCCAAACTGACCATCCCGGATTTCGTCCCGGAAATGACTCTGGCCGATTGAGCCGCGCGCGTCCCGCGCGAAACTGTCGTCATCGCGTCAAGGGCCGTTTATAAGGTTGCAAGGCCGGGGCTTTCCCCCGGCCGCCACGGATCTGCGATTGGCGCCGATCCTCTTCTGGCGCGCCCCGTTCGGCCCATGCGGCCTCGATCCGGGGCGGCGCGGCGAATGAGGCTTCCATGACTTTGAAAATCCAGAAAATCGGCGTCGTCGGCGCAGGCACGATGGGCTCGGGGATCGCCCAGGCTTTCGCGGTTTCAGGCTATGAGGTCGTGCTGCGCGATATCGCCCAGGGCGCGCTCGATCATGCCCGTTCGGTAGTCGAGAGCAGCCTCGGACGCCTCGTCTCCAAGAACAAGCTCGAAGCCGCCGCCGCCGAAGCCGCGCTCGGCCGGATCAAGACCACGCTGGCGGTCGAGGATTTCCACGACGCCGATCTCGTGGTCGAGGCCGTGCTCGAAAAATTCGAGGTGAAAAAGGCGATCTTCTCCGAACTCGACCGCGTTGTCCGCGACGACGCCGTGCTCGCCTCCAACACCTCGTCGATTTCGCTGACCAAGATCGCGGCCGCGACCAAAATTCCGTCGCGCGTGATCGGCATGCATTTCTTCAATCCGGTGCCAATGATGGCGCTGGTCGAGATCATCCGCGCGCTGCAGACCAGCGACGAGGTCGCCGCCGCCGTCACCTCCCTGGTGAGCGCCATTGGCAAGGACGCCCGCGTCGCCCGCGATTCCTACGGCTTCGTCGTCAATCGCGTGCTGATCCCGATGATCAACGAGGCGATCAATTGCGTCTACGAGAATGTCGCGACGCCGGAAGACGTCGACGCCATGATGAAGCTCGGCGCCGCCCATCCGATGGGTCCGCTGTCGCTCGGCGACCTGATCGGCCTCGATATCGTGCTCGACGTGATGGAGACGCTCTACGCCGGCTTCAACGATCCGAAATTCCGCCCCAGCCCGCTGCTGAAACAGATGTGCGACGCCGGCTATCTCGGCCGCAAAACCAAGCGCGGCTTCTTCGACTATTCCGCGAAATGACATCCGCCGCGCCGCCCGGCCCCGCCGGACGGCGCCCTGCTTCCAGGAGGCGAAAATGGACGAACAGGCCCTCAAGATCGACCCGTTGCCGAAGGTTTGGGACCCCGATCTCAAGATCGGCGAAATGCTCAAGGGCAAGCGCGGCCTCATTGTCGGCGTCAGCAACGAGAATTCCATCGCCTATGGCTGCGCCGCCAAATTGCGCGGCTTTGGCGCGGAACTGGCGCTGACCTATCTCAACGAAAAGGCGCGGCCCTATGTCCAGCCGCTCGCCGAGCAGATCGAGGCGAGCCTGCTGTTGCCGCTCGACGTCCAGAAGCCGGGCGAGTTGGAAAGCGTGTTCGAGCGCATCGCCGCCGAATGGGGACGGCTCGATTTCGTCATTCATTCCATCGCCTTCGCGCCGCGCGAGGATCTGCACGGCCGTGTCATCGACTGCTCGCTCGACGGCTTCACCCAGGCGATGCGCGTCTCGTGCTATTCCTTCATCGAAATGGCGCGGCTGGCCGAACCGCTGATGACGCAGGGCGGCGTCCTGATGACCATGAGCTATTACGGCGCCGACAAGGTCGTGAACCATTACAATGTGATGGGGCCGGTCAAGGCGGCGTTGCAGGCGACCACCCGCTATCTCGCGGCGGAACTGGGCGAAAAGAACATCCGCGTCTACGCCGTTTCGCCCGGCCCGTTGAAAACCCGCGCCGCGAGCGGCATCGCCGATTTCGACGAACTGATCGAAATGGCCGTGAAGCGCAGCCCCGGCCATCGCCTGGTCGATATCGCCGAGGTCGGTCGCGTGGTGGCCTTCCTGGTCGGCGGCGCGGCTTCGGGCATGACCGGCGACACGATCTATATCGACGCCGGCTTGCATAACGTGGCCTGACGGCAAACTGTCAAGATCGAGACAGCCGCCGGGCCTTCCCGGCGGCTTTTTCGTCAATGATTGACCGTGCTGCCGTCCTCGCGGATCACTTCGCCGGGGCCGGGATAATTCATGGTCGCATCCTCGGCGCAGGAGGTGACGCGCGGGTCCTTCCACGGTGAGACGGCGCCCGGCTCCGCCAGCTTGTAAAAGCCCGATTTGACCGCGACGAGATCGCGCGCATCGGCCGGCGACGGCGCCCCGGCCCAGACATGGGTCTTTTCGATCGAATATTTCCAGGAAGGATCGTCCGCAAGAATGGCGGCGAGACGATAGACTGGCATTGGCTCCCCCTATCAATAACTTTTCACGGCTTGGCCGAGCGCAGGCGCAGTTCCTCGCCGTCGATCCGGAAACGGCCATAGCCGCAATGATGCAGGGTCGGAGCCTCGGCGCGCTTCGGATCGACCCAGGCCTTGACCGCTTCGAGAATGAAAAGGTTGTAGCGTTTGACCATACCGCGATCCAACACCTTGCATTCGATATTGACGATACATTGCTCGATCAGCGGCGCCTCGACCTCGTTCGCCCGTTTCGCCGTCAGGCCGAAACGCGCGAATTTGTCGACGTCGCGCCCGGAGCAATTGCCGATCCCGACCACGGTCTCGGCGAGATCGGCGGGCGGGATGGCGATCACCGCCTCGCCGCTCTGGCTGAGGGCCCGAAAGGAATAATCGGCTTCGCTGACCACGCAGGCGATCAGCGGCGGATTGAACTCGACCATCATGTGCCAGGACATGGTCATGACATTGGGACGGCCGCATTCCGCCGTTGTCAACAGCACGACCGGCCCCGGTTCGAGCTTCTGATAGACTTTGTCGAGTTCGAGATTGCGCATGGGCGCACTGTCGCCCGGCGGCGGTCGCCGCGCAATGCGCTGGAGCAAAGCGCGGCCATCAATTGCCCGTGCGCGCCGCCGGCGCCAAACTGGCGTCCCAGCCCGGATTCGCCCTCATGAAAGCAAACGCCGCCTGCCTTGAAGTGTTCTGGGCTTTTCTGCGTCTCGGACTGACCAGTTTCGGCGGACCGATCGCCCATCTGTCCTATTTCCGCGCCGATCTGGTCGAGCGCCGCCGCTGGATCGACGAGGCGGCTTTCGCCGATCTGGTCGCCTTGTGCCAATTCCTGCCCGGCCCCGCCAGCAGCCAGGTCGGCTTCGCGCTTGGCCTGCATCGCGCCGGCCTGTGCGGCGGCTTCGCCGCCTGGCTCGGCTTCACCCTGCCCTCAGCCCTCGCTCTGGTGGCCTTCGCCTATGGCCTGTCCGCCCTGGGCGATCTCGCTCATCGGCCCTGGCTGCATGGCTTGAAGATCGTGGCAGTGGCGGTGGTGGCGCAAGCGGTCTGGATGATGGCGAAAAGCCTGTGCCCGGATCGCCCGCGCGCGACGCTGGCCGCGCTCGCCGCCGCTCTGGCGCTGGCGGTTCCGTCATCGGGCGGACAAATCGCCGCCATTGTCGCGGGCGGCCTGTTCGGGCTGTTTTACCTCGCCGATGCCGCGACGCCGCAGCCCGCGCCGCATCTCCCCTGGCGCAGGGGCGCCATCGCTGCGGCGGTCGCCTTTGTCGCGCTGCTGTTCGGCCTGCCGGTTCTGGCCCAGGCGACGGAGAGCCACGCCATAGACCTGTTCGACGCCTTTTATCGCGCCGGGGCTTTGGTGTTCGGCGGTGGCCATGTCGTGCTGCCGCTGCTCCAGCAGGCGGTCGTTCCGCCGGGCTGGATCAACGCCGACGCCTTTCTGGCGGGCTATGGCGCGGCCCAGGCGGTTCCGGGGCCCCTGTTCTCCTTCGCGGCCTTTCTCGGCGCCGCCATGATTGGATCGCCCAACGGCCTGTTCGGCGCCCTGCTCTGCCTGGTCGCGATCTATCTGCCGTCCTGCCTGCTGGTGCTGGCCGTGCTGCCCTATTGGAGCGACCTCCGCGCGCGCCCCGAAGCGCAAGGCGCGCTGAAAGGCGTCAACGCCGCCGTGGTCGGGCTGCTGCTCGCCGCGCTCTATAATCCGGTCTGGACCGGCGCGATTTTCTCGGCGCGCGATTTCGGCCTCGCCGTGCTGGCCTTTCTATTGCTTGCGGTCTGGAAAACGCCGCCCTGGGCAGTGGTGATCCTCGGCGCGCTGGCGGCCTCGCTCGCCGCCGCCGTGTGATCCCGCCGCCGCTTCGCCTTCCGGTCCCGCCATGAATGTGCTGCACGCTCTGTTCGGTCTCGCCTGCCTGCTCGGCCTCGCTCTTATCTTCAGCGAGAACCGCAGCGCCATCCCGTGGCGGATGGTGGTCGCGGGCGTCGGACTGCAGGCGGCGCTCGCCGTCCTGCTGCTCAAATTTCCGCCAGCCAGCGTTTTCATGGCGCAACTGGCGGCCGGCGTCGGGGCGCTCGACCGCGCGACCGAGGCCGGAACCAGTTTCGTGTTCGGCTATCTCGGCGGCGCGCCGCTGCCCTTCGAACTCAACGGCAAGGGCTCGCCGCTGATCCTCGCCTTTCACGTCTTTCCGCTCATTCTGGTGATCTGCGCCTTGTCGGCTCTGCTGTTTCACTGGGGAATCATGCAGAAAGTCGTCGCCGGCATGGCTTTCGTGCTGCGCCGCTCGGTCGGCGTCGGCGGCGCGCTCGGCACGGGCGCTGCGGTGAATTTCTTCGTCGGCATGGTGGAATCGCCGATCCTGATCCGCCCCTATCTCGCGCAAATGCAGCGCGGAGAATTGTTCGCGCTGATGTCCGCCGGCATGGCCGGCATAGCGGGCTCGGTCATGGTGATCTATGGTCATATTCTCGGCGCGGCCATTCCAGAGGCCTTCGGCCATGTGCTGACCGCCGCGCTGATCTCCGCGCCGGCGGCCATAGCCGTCGCCGCCATCCTGATCCCCTTCGCGCCGCGCCTGCCGGGCGACGGCGACGCGGCCATCGTGATCGAGGACCCGCCGCGCAATGCGCTGGAGGCGCTGGCGCGCGGCACAAGCGACGGAATCATCATCCTCGCCAATGTGCTGGCGCAGATGATCGTGCTGCTTGCCTTGGTCGCGCTGGTCAATTTCATGCTGGGCGCCCTGCCCGATCTGTGGGGCGCGCCGCTCAGCCTGCAACGAGTCTTTTCCTGGCTCTACCGGCCGCTCGCCTTCGCCATCGGCATCGAGCCGGCCGATCTCGATGCGGCGGCGCGTCTGCTCGGCACGAAAACCGTGCTCAACGAATTCATCGCTTATGTCGATCTCGCCGCCACCCCGGACAGCGCGCTGAGCCTGCGCTCGCGGCTGATCCTGCTCTACGCCTTGTGCGGCTTCGCCAATTTCGGCTCGGTCGGCATATTGGTCGGCGGCCTCTGCGCCATGGCGCCCGAGCGCAAGCACGACATCGTCGCGCTCGGCTTCCGCGCGCTAGCGTCCGGAACCCTGGCCTCGCTGATGGGCGGCGCGGTGATCGGCGCGCTGATCTGACGCCGATCGTTACGGCGTGAGCGCCTCTCCCTCTCGCGCCTCTCCCTTGCGCGCCGCCCGCCAGGTCGACGGCGGAATTCCCGCCCAGCGCCGGAAGGCTTCGACAAAGGGCGCATGCGCCGCATAAGACAGCGCCAAAGCGATATCGCCGATGGGCAGGTCGGTCAGGAGCAGCAATTCGCGCGCGGCCGTGAAGCGGACCTCTTCCAGCAGAATCTGAAACCGCGCGCCCTCTTCCGACAGGCGGCGGGTCAGCGTGCGCGCCGAAAGATCGAGATGCGCCGCCATCGCCGCCGTGGTCGGTTCGCCGCGCAGCAACAGCGGCTTCATCGCGTGCCGGACCCGAGCGGTCCAGGGCCGCGCGCCCTCGGCCGCCGATTGCGCCGCCGCGACCGGGCGCGACAGCCGCTCAAGCTCGGAAGCCCTGGCGTCGATGACCGGCGCGTCCAGCATGGCGCGGGGCAGCACAGCGCCGGTTTCATGGCGGTTGAACAGGATCGGGGCGCCGAAATGCGCGAAATAGGGTTTCGGGTCCGCGGGCGGCCGGATGGAAAAATGCAGTTCCGCCACCCGCGCGGCGCCGCCGGTCAGCGCCCGAACAATGTTGAGCGCCATGGCCATCACCAGGGGCAGGAATTGTTCATGTCCGACCGCGTGGCGGTCATAGACGCCATAGCCGATGACCACGGCGTCGTCGAACCGGCGCAGATAGACGGCCGCGCCCTGCGAATTCATCTGCTGCAGCCGCACGAAACCGGACAAAGCCGCGCCCAAAGTCGGCGAATGGCTCATCAAGGCGCCGGGAAGGCCGAGAATGCGATGATCGTGCGCGGCGCCGAGCAGCAGGCCGAAATGGCCGCAGCCGGTAAGGCGCGCGCAGCGGTCGAGGATCCGTCCGGCCGTTGCGAAAGGCAGCCGGAAGTCGGGATCCTCGAAGGCGCGAGGGTTCACGTCGAGCCCCTCCCGAACCGCCTCGACCGGCACGCCAAAGGCGGCCAGCAATTTCGGAACGCCGGTCAGCACGCTCGCGCGCTGGAGCGCGTCGGCGGAAAAGTCGTACCGGTCGAATTTGGCCGCCATCGCGAAACGAAATCCGTTCAATCGATCCAAGCCCAACGCCGCCGTTCGGATGGCGCTCGCGGGCTTGAGCAGGGCGATTTGACCGTCGCCCGTCGCGCCATCAACAAACGCTGAAAGCAGCCCCCGCGCAATCCTGCCCGGCGGTCAATTTTTCGGCTTGTCACCGGAAATTTTCCGGGCGAGGGTCAGGGGCGATTCACCCTCGGTTGCGGGACGGTTCATGACGGCAAATTCAACGCAGCCCGCCGGAGGCGATGCGCCGTCCGGCTTCAAGACGGTCGCGCTGGTCCTTCAGGGCGGCGGCGCGCTCGGCTCCTATCAGGCCGGCGTCTATCAGGGCCTGGCGGAAGCCAATATCCATCCCGACTGGGTGGCCGGCATTTCGATCGGCGCGATCAATTCGGCGCTGATCGCCGGCAACGAACCCGACAAGCGCATCGAAAAGCTGCGCGCTTTCTGGGAGAAGGTCAGCGAGCCCCCGCTCGGCCCGTTCGGCACGCCCTATAATCCGAATATCAAGCATATGAACGATTTCGTTCACCGCGCCATCAACCAGTTCCGCGCCTTCGGCATTGCGGCGCTCGGCGCGCCGGGCTTCTTTCACCCGCGCGTGCCCTCGCCCTTCGTCTGGCCGGCGCCGAAACCCTCCGAACTCAGCCATTACGACGTCTCGCCGCTCCGGCAGACGCTGGAGCGGCTGGTCGATTTCGACCGGATCAATGCGAAACAGACCCGACTCAGCGTCGGCGCGGTCAATGTGCGCGACGGCAATTTCACTTATTTCGACTCCGCCACCCATCGCATCGATTTCCGCCACATCATGGCGAGCGGCTCGCTGCCGCCGGGCTTCCCCGCCACCGAAATCGACGGCGAATTTTACTGGGACGGCGGCATCGTCTCCAACACGCCGCTGCAATGGGTGCTCGATTCCAAGCCGCGCACGGACACGCTGACTTTCCAGGTCGATCTGTGGAGCGCCACGGGGGAGTTGCCGCGCGATCTCGCCGAGGCCGAGGTGCGCCAAAAGGACATCCAGTTTTCGAGCCGCACCCGCGAGGCGACCCACCAGGTCATCAATATGCAACGTCTGAGGCGGATATTCCGTCAGGCCTACCAGCATTTGCCCGAAGATATTCGCGCTCTGCCAGAAGTCGATTATCTCGCCCGGGAGGCCGACGAATCCGTCTACAACATCGTCCACCTCATCTATCACGCCAAGAATTACGAGGGGACGTCGAAGGATTACGAATTCTCGCGCCGCACGATGGAGGAGCATTGGAGCGCGGGCTATGAGGCCGCGCGCAAGGCGCTTTCCCATCCGGAAGTCCTGCAGCGTCCCCATAATCGCGAAGGCTTTCGCGTGTTCGATTTCTCCCGCGAGGCCTGATCGCCGCGCCGCCCCAAAAGGAATGTTCCATGAAAGAAGCCGACGTCCGCAAGAACGCCTTCGCCATGCCTTTGACGAGCCCGGCCTATCCCATCGGCCCCTATCGCTTCGTCAATCGCGAATATCTCATCATCACCTATCGCACCGATCCGGACAAACTGCGCGAAGTCGTGCCCGAGCCGCTGCAGATCGATGAGCCGCTGGTGAAATACGAGTTCATCCGCATGCCGGATTCGACCGGCTTCGGCGATTATACCGAGACTGGACAGGTCATTCCGGTGTCGTTTCAGGGTCGCAAGGGCGGCTATACCCATTGCATGTTCCTCGATGACCATCCGCCGATCGCCGGCGGACGCGAGCTGTGGGGCTTCCCGAAGAAACTCGCCAGCCCAACGCTGAAGGCCGAAATCGACACGCTGGTGGGCCAGTTGCATTACGGCCCGTGCCGGGTCGCGGTCGGCACCATGGGTTACAAACACAAGCAGGCTGATCTCGCGGCGGTGAAGGCGTCGCTGGAGGCGCCGAACTTCCTGCTCAAGATCATTCCCCATGTCGACGGGACGCCGCGCATCTGCGAGCTAGTCGAATACAAGCTGATCGACGTCAATCTGAAGGGCGCCTGGACCGGCCCGGCGGCGCTGGAGCTGTTCCACCATGCGCTCGCGCCGGTCGCGGAACTGCCGGTGCGGGAGGTGGTGTCGGCGGTTCACATCCTCGCCGACCTGACCCTCGATCTCGGCAAGGTCGTGCACGATTATCTGGCCTGAACGACGCGCCCGCGCGACAAATCGGCGCCCCGCTCCGGCGGGGTGACGATAAGTCATTGTGTTTTCGCGGGAATTCAACCTGTTGCGCCGATGCAACGGCTGTGGAGAAACAGCGGCGCGCGACTGGGTTCGCTTGATCGCAAGATCAGCGGAAAATAACATTTCGCCAGAATCAATAGAATTAAATCAAGTTTGCGTTGATTTCCGGTTAACGCCCGGAGACAGGAAGTTTGATGATCCTTTGTCGCGGCATGTCCCGGCCTTCGGGCCGAACGATCGGCGCGCCGCGTTTGCCGCGCGGGATCGCCAGACGTTTTCCGCGCGGGGTCGCGAAGCTTGCGGCGCTCGCCGTGACGGCGCCTATCGCCGCCTGTTCGATCGGTCCGAATTTCGTCACGCCCGACGCGCCGGTGGCGGCGAATTGGCGCGAGGCTCGCGCCGCGTCGATCAAGACCAGCCGTGAGGATTATCGCAACTGGTGGACCGCTTTCCGCGACCCGACGCTCAACCGGCTTGTCGCTCTGGCCTATGACCAGAACCTGACGCTGATGGAGGCCGGCGCGCGCGTCCTGAAGGCGCGGGCGATTCTCGGCGAGGCGGTCGGCGAAGTCTATCCGCAGACCCAGCAGCTCAATGGCGTCGCCGATTACACGAAGCTGCCGCAAAGCGACGCCACGGCCAATCCCGGCAATGCGATCAAGAACAATTTCTGGCGGGTCAATCTCGGCGGCCAGGTCGCCTGGGAGATCGACCTGTGGGGCAAGTTCCGACACGGCGTCGAATCCGCCGACGCCGCCTATCTCGCCTCGATCGCCGGCTATGACGACGTGCTGGTCAGCCTGATCGGCGACGTCGCGGCCAATTACATCAACATCCGCACCTTGCAGGCGCAGATCGCCATCGCCCAGTCGAACGTCGTCAAACAGAAGCAGGCGCTGGAAATCGCGCAGGCGCGGTTCAAGGGCGGCGCGACCTCCGAGCTCGACGTCTATCAGGCGCAGAACGTGCTGGCCCAGACCCAGGCCGCGATCCCGCAATATACCGCGCAATTGCTCAAGCAGGTGAACGCGCTGGGGGTCCTGCTCGGCGAGCCGCCGCAGGACGTCGACGGTCTGCTGCGGTCGCCGCGCGGCATTCCCGCGCCGCCCGCGACGGTGGCGGTCGGCATTCCGGCCGAACTGCTGCGCCGGCGCCCCGACGTCCGCGCCGCCGAGCTGAAAGCCGTGGCGCAAAGCGCGCAGGTCGGGATGGCCGAGGCGGATCTCTATCCGGCCTTCACGCTGAGCGGGGCGCTCGGCACCGCCGCCAGCACCACCAACGGCGCAACGCTCAAGCCTTTGTTCACACAGCCGAGCATCGGCTTCGCCTTCGGCCCGTCCTTCAGCTGGCCGATCCTGAACTACGGCCAGATCACCAACAACGTCCGCGCGCAGGACGCCGAATTGCAGGCGCTGCTGATCAATTACAAGAACACGGTGCTGAAGGGGCAGCGCGAGGTCGAGGACGGTCTTTCCGGCTATGTCCAGGGCCGCCAGCAGGTCGGCTATCTCAAGCAGAGCGTGAACGCGGCGAGCAATGCGCTGACGATTGCGCTCAGCCAGTACCAGCTCGGCACGCGCGACTTCACCACCGTGCTGACCGCCGAGCAGAACCTTTATACGGCGCAAAACAATCTCGCCACCGCGCAAGGAAATGTCGCGGTCAGCCTGACCACCGCCTATCGCGCGCTCGGCGGCGGCTGGCAGATCCGCTGGGGCCGGGATTTCGTTCCCGAACCCGTCCGCGACGAGATGCGCGCGCGCACCAATTGGGGCGAATTGCTCCCGCCCGCCGGTCAGAAGCCGCCGGCGACGCCCGGGCTGCCCGGCCCGTCTGACCTCGGACCGACTGTGAGGCCGCCGCAATGGTGATCGCCATGAAAGTTCTTTTTGACCGCACCGCGCGGCGCGCGGCCCTGGCCGGCGCCGTCCTCATGCTTGCCGCCGCCCCGGCCGCCTTCGCCCAAACGCCCGCGCCCGCCGCCCCGCCGGTCATTCCGGTTGCGACGCCCCGAACGCAGACGGTCAGCGACACGCTTGAAATCGTCGGCAACGCCGAGGCCGTCAATCAGGTGAAGCTGGTCGCCCGCGTCCCCGGCTATCTGGAGCAGATCCATTTCGAAGACGGCGCCCTCGTCAAGAAGGGCGACCTGCTGTTCACGATCCAGCAGGACCAATACAAGGCGCAATTGCAGCAGGCGCAGGCGCAGCTCCAGGCGGCGACCGTCGCGCGCGACCACGCCAAGCTTGAAGTCGGGCGCTATACCGCGCTGCTGAAACAGCGCGCCACCTCGCAGGTCGAGGTCGATCACTGGGTGTTCGAGCAGCAGACGGCCGAGGCCAATATCGACGGGGCGCAGGCCCAGGTCGCGCTGGCCCAGCTCAATCTGAGCTATACGCAGGTGCTTGCACCGTTCGACGGCCAGATGGGCAAACATCTGATCGACGCCGGCAATATGGTCGGCGCCAGCGCCCAGACCGCGGTGCTGGCGCAGATCACCCAGCTCGACCCGATCTATGTCGTCGCCAATATCAGCTCGCAGCAGGCCCTCCAGATCCGGACCAATCTCGACCAGCGGCGCCTCTCGCTCGAAGAGCTGCACAAGATTCCGATCGAGGCCGCCTTGTCGGATGAAACCGGCTTTCCGCACAAGGGAACGCTGGAATTCGTCGCGCCTCAGATCGACGCGACGACCGGCACGCTCTATGTGCGCGGCTTGATCCCCAACGCCAACCGCGCTTTACTGCCCGGCGTGTTCGTCAAGGTGCGCCTGCCGATGGGCAAGGTGGTGCAGAGCGCCCTGCTGGTGCCGCAACAGGCGCTGCAGGAGGACCAGGGCGGCCGCTTCCTGCTGGTCGTCAACGCCAGCAACGTCATCGAGAAGCGCTATGTCCAGCTTGGCCAGACCGTTGGCTCGCTGCAGGAAATCACGAGCGGGATCGACCGCAACGACCGCATCGTGGTGGGCGAATTGTGGCGGGCTTCGGCTGGCCTGACCGTCACGCCCAAGCTGACGCAGATCGCGCAATAACCGGAAGCGGAGACCAAAGCCGATGATCTCCAAATTTTTCATCGAGCGCCCGGTTCTGGCCAATGTGCTGGCGATCGTGCTCGTCCTCATCGGCGCGGTGTCGCTGTACCGCCTTCCGATCTCGCAATATCCCAATGTCGTGCCGCCGACCGTCCAGGTCACCACGTCTTATCCCGGCGCCAGCGCCCAGACCGTGTTCAATACGATCGCGCTGCCGATCGAGAACCAGGTCAACGGCGTTGACCACATGCTCTATATGGAGTCGACCAGCGCGCCGGACGGCACCTATACCCTGACCGTCACCTTCGAGATCGGCACCGATCCGAACATGGACCAGGTGCTGGTCCAGAACCGCGTCCAGCTCGCCCAGGCCTCCCTGCCCGAAGCGGCGCAGGCGCAGGGCGTCAGCGTCCAGAAGAAGAACACCGCCATCCTGCTGTTCGTCGCGCTCGATTCGCCGGACAACAAATATGACGCGCTCTATATGAGCAATTACGCGACGATCAACCTGGTCAACGTGTTGTCGCGACTGCCGGGCGTCGGCAGCGTCAAGGTGATGGGCGCCGGCGACTATTCGATGCGCATCTGGATGGATCCCAACAAGCTGCAGTCCTTCGGTCTGCAGCCGAAAGACGTGATCAACGCCATCCGTCAGCAGAACCAGAACATCGCCGCCGGCCAGGTCGGCATGCCGCCGGCGCCGGGCGACATCGAGTTCCAGTATACGGTGGACGTCAAGGCGCGCCTCGACGAGCCCGCTGAATTCGCCAATATCGTCATCAAGGACCAGACCGCCCAGGGCGGTCGCCTGATCCATCTCAGCGACGTGGCGCGGATCGATCTCGGCGCGCAGACCTATTCGCAGGACTTCCGCCTCAACGGCAAGCCCGGCGCGGGCATCGCCATTTATCAAACGCCGGAATCGAACTCGCTCGACGTCGCCAAGGAAGTGAAGGCCGCCATGGATTCCATGGCCAAGCGGTTCCCCGAGGGCCTGCGCTATTCCGTTCCCTACGATACGACCATCTTCGTCAAGGATTCGATCGGCGAGGTCTACAAGACCCTCTGGCAGGCAGGCGTTCTGGTTCTGATCGTGATCCTGGTCTTCCTGCAGAATTTCCGCGCCACGCTCGTCCCCGCGACCACCGTGCCGGTCACGATCATCGGCGCCTTCGCGGGCATGGCGGCGCTCGGATATTCCGTCAACCTCTCGACCCTGTTCGGCATCGTTCTGGCCATCGGCATCGTGGTGGACGACGCCATCGTCATCGTCGAGGGCGTGAGCAAATATATCGAACAGGGCATTCCGGGCGTTCCCGCCGCGATCAAGGCCATGGACGAATTGTTCGGCCCGATCATCGGCATCACGCTGGTTCTGATGGCCGTGTTCCTGCCTGCGGCCTTCGTGCCCGGCCTCACCGGCAACATGTTCGCGCAATTCGCGCTGGTCATCGCCGTGACCGCCCTGATCAGCGCGGTCAACGCCGCGACGCTGAAGCCCACGCAATGCGCGCTCTGGCTGCGCACCCCCGTGCCGCCGGAAAAGCGGAATTTTTTCTATCGCGGCTTCAACGCGGTCTATGACCGCATGGAGCATGGCTATACCGGCTTCATCAGCCGCATGGTACACCGCAGCGGGCTGATGGTGATCCTGGCGCTCATCGTGTCCGGTCTCGGCTTCTGGGGACTCGCGCGAATCCCGACCGCCTTCATTCCGATCGACGACCAGCTCTATCTCATGGTCTCGGTCCAGCTTCCCGAAGCGGCTTCCATGGGCCGCACCGTCGACTCCCTGAACAAGGTCACCGAAAAGGCGATGCAGGTTCCGGGCGTCGAAAAGGTGATCACCGTCGCGGGCCTGTCCGTTCTCGACAACAGCGCCGACCTGTTCAACGCCGGCGTCGCCTGGGTGGTGCTCAAGCCGTTCGACGATCGGCTCAAGGAAAAAGATCAGGATCTGATTTCGATTTACAAACGCCTGTCAGCCGCGGTCGCCGACCTGCCCGACGGCAAGGCGCTTGTCCTGCCTCCACCGGCGATCCAGGGCATCGGCAACGCCGGCGGCTTCCAGATGCAGCTTGAACTGCTCGGCGGCAGCACCGATTACGTGAAGCTCGGCAATCTCGCGGACCAGATCGTGGCGGAAGCGGCCAAGGAGCCGTCGGTGTCGAATGTGGCGACGACGTTCCGCAACAACGCGCCGCAGGTCACGGTGACGGTCGACCGCGACCGCGTGCAGGATCTGCGGGTCAGCGTCGGCGACGTCTTCTCGACGCTGACCGATTATATCGGTTCGACCTATGTCAACCAGTTCAACAAATTCGGCCAATCGCTGCAGGTCTATGTTCAGGCGGATTCGCAATTCCGCCTTCGCCCCGACGACCTTCTGAATCTTTATGTCCGCAGTCAGGACAACAATATGGTTCCGATCGGCTCCGTCGCGCATTTGAGCTCGGTCGCCGCGCCGGCGCTGCTGACGAATTACAATCTCTATCCGTCCGCGACGATCGTCGGCGGATCGTCGCGCGGCTTCAGCTCGGGACAGTCGATGGCGGCAATGGAGGCCATTGCTAGGCGGGTGCTGCCCAGTGACGTCAGCTTCGAATGGACGGGGATGTCCTATCAGGAGAAGATCACCGGCAACCAGCTTTACTATGTGTTCGGCCTGTCGATCCTGCTGGTCTATCTCGTTCTCGCCGGCCAGTATGAGAGCTGGATCCTGCCGCTGGCGGTACTTTCCGCCGTGCCGCTCGCTTTGCTCGGCCCGGTGATCACGCTGACCTCGCTCGGCGCCGCCAACAATCTCTATACGCAGATCGGCCTGATGCTGCTGATCGCGCTTTCCGCGAAAAACGGCATTCTCATCGTCGAGGTCGCGCGCGAGCAGCGCCTGCTCCACGGCAAATCGATCATCGACGCGGCGGTCGAAGCCTCGCGCACCCGCTTCCGCCCGATCCTGATGACCTCCTTCGCCTTCATCCTCGGCGTCTTGCCGTTGGTGCTTGCGACAGGCGCGAGCGCCAACGCGCGCAAATCGCTCGGCATCAGCGTGTTCAGCGGCATGATCGCCTCGACCTGTCTGGCGGTGCTGTTCGTGCCGTCCTTCTTCGCGGTGCTGCAGCGTTTCGAGGAATCGCGCAAGGCGAAAAAGTCCGGCGGTCAGCCTTCGCCCGCCGCGACGGAACCGGTGGCGAAAGAAGCCTAATCCTCGTCGCCCGTCCAGCGCTGCGAATGAAAGGCCCGCGCGATGGCCAGCGCGCGGGCTTCGGTCGCCGCATCGTCCGAGCCTGAAATGGCGGCGCAGGCCTTCAGGGCGACATCGAGCAGCGCCGCCTTGGGATAGGGCTTGCCGGATCGCCCCGGAAAGGCGCGGAAATCGGCGGCGCAGACCGCCATGATCCGCACGAAGCCTTCCGGCGAGTCGAAGGCGCCCAACCGCTCCAGCATCAAGGCGACCGGACCGGCGCGCATTTTCGAGACGCGATGCACCCTTTCGCACTCGGACAAAGCCTGCAACGCAAGGGAGCGGCTTTCGTCGGCGACCTGAAAACGCGCGGCGAGCGCCTCGATGCGCGGGGCGCCGCGTTCGACATGCTTGTAATGGACGGGCAAATGCTCCTTCGGCGAATCCGACTTGCCGGAATGCATGACCAGCAAGGCGAAACGCACGCTCAGGGGCGCGTCGGCGCCGGCCGCCTCGTCGAGCGAGGCCAGCACATGCTCGCCAAGGTCGACCTCGGCAGGCTCATCGGACAGCAGCGGCACGCCGAACAAGGCCTCGACTTCCGGCAGGATCTGCTCAAGCGCGCCGCATTCCCGGAGATTGCGCAACATGCGCGAGGGCGCCCGCCCCATCAGGCCGCGCGCGAGCTCAGGCCAGATCTCCGAGGGCAAGGTGTCGAGCAGGAAACCGGCGTCAGCCTGTTCGTAAAGCAGATCCAGCTCTTCGTCATCGGGCGCGCCCTCCGCTTCCGCCAGCAGTGCGGCGTGACGAAGAATGCCGAGCGCGGGATGGGTTTGCGCGAAATCGGCCAGCGAGGGCGGCGGGGATTTTTCAGCCATGGCTTATGCCTCGAGTTCCCGCACGGCTAGCAATTGTCCTGCCAATGTCCCGCCGCGTTCGGGAAAGGCGCCCTCCGCCAGCAAAGGCGGATCGATCAGCGCGATCGTCCGCGCTTCCTCGCGCGGCACGCCAAGGGCCGTCAGGGTTAGTTCGGCCAGATCGACGCCGGCCTCGCGCCAGGTCTTCAGGCCCTCAAGCACGGTCATCATGGCGCCGATGGCCGCGCCGGAGATAAAGCCCAGCACCGAATCGAGCTGGTCCTCGCGAAACAGATAGCGCCCGCGCGCGAGGCCAGCGTGCAGGTCCGCAAGCGGCTGGCCGCGCCAGACCTCCTGAAGCGCGGCGGCGCTGCAGCCGAACCGGCACAGAAACCGGCCCCATTGCGGCTCCTCATGGGTGCGGCGCAGGCACAGGCGCAAGCCGGCGGCGAGCCGCAGGGCAGGATCGTCGAGGCCGGCGAGCGCCGCGTTCAAGCGCTGGTTCAACTCCGACGCCAGTTCAGCGGCGACGAGATCGAACAGGCCGCCGAGATCGCCGAGATTGTTATAGATCGTGCCGCGGGCGACCCCCGCCGCCTGCGCCAGTTCGGAGACGGTCATGCGCGCGTCGCCGCGCTCGGCGAAAAGCTGCATCGCCGCGCGATAGATCTGCCGTTGCGAGCCGCTGGCCCCGCTCACGCTTCCCTCTCCGATCGGCTTTGCCGCCGTTTGAACATTCTTGTTCAATTTTGATCAGCTTGATATAAACCGCAAGCCCTCTCGCGGCAAAGGCGAAATCGTCGCGCGGCGCGTCCGGCCAGGCCGGGACGTCACGCGATCGGAACCGGCGGCCAAGAAAACCTTGAGACGCAGACTCTTGAGACGCAGACTCATGACATCAAAAACCCTCGTCCGCGCCTTTCTTCTAGGCTTCGCTCTGCTGGCGGGGGCGCCCGCCCCGGCCGCCGCCAATGACGCTTTTGACGCCTTGTTGCGCAAGCTTCAGCCGAACCGCCTGCCGGACGGCTTCGCCAGCGCCAATGGCCGGCTCGAATCCGAGCAGGTCGAAATCGCCACCAAGATCCCGGGCCGCATCGCCGAAGTGCTGGTCAAGGAAGGCGATCAGGTCGATCAGGGCCAGGTCCTCGCCCGAATGGACGTCTCGGAACTGCAGGCGCAATTGCAGGGCGCGCAGGCGGTCGAGCGCCGCTCCGAACAAGCCCAGGCGCTGGCCGAGGCGGTCATCGTCCAGCGCGAAAGCGAGCGCAAGCTCGCCGAACAGGAAATGGAGCGCGTCGAGGCCCTGCACGCCAAGGGCTTCGCCACCACCGAACTGCTCGACCAGCGCCGTTCGGTCCTGCTGGTGTCCGAAGCCGCGCTCAATGCGGCCAAGGCCAGCCGGAACGACGCCATCGCGGCCATTGACGCCGCCAAGGCCGACAGCGCCCGTATCCAGTCGCTGCTCGACGATATGGAGCTGAAGGCGCCGCGCCGCGGCCGCATCGAATATAAGCTCGCCCAGGCCGGCGAAGTGCTCGGCGCCGGTTCGCGCGTGCTGACCCTGATCGACCTGACCGACGTCTATATGACGGTCTTCGTCCCGTCCTCGGTCGCGGCGCGGCTCGCTTATAATGACGACGCCCGGCTGATCCTCGACGCCATTCCGCAATATGTCGTGCCGGCCAAAGTGTCATTCATCGCCAGCGAGGCGCAGTTCACGCCCAAGACGGTCGAGACGCGCGAAGAGCGCGAAAAGCTGATGTTCCGCGTCAAGCTCACCTTGCCGCCCGACCTGCTGCGCAAATATGAGAGCGCGGTCAAGACCGGCGTCCGCGGCGTGGGCTTCATGCGCACGGATTCGGCGAAGAGCTGGCCCGATTTTCTCGCGGTCAAGCTGCCGCAATGAGCGGATTCGTCGCCGAACTCGATCAGGTCACGCATGTTTACGGAAACGTGCGGGCGCTCGACGGCGTCACCCTGCAATTGCCCGCCGGCCGGATGCTTGGCCTGATCGGGCCGGACGGCGTCGGCAAATCGACCCTGCTGGCGCTGACGGCGGGGGTACGGCGCATCCAGTCGGGCGCGGTGCGGGCGCTCGACGGCAATATGGCCGACGCCGCCCATCGCGCCGCCTGCGCCGCGCGCATCGCTTATATGCCGCAGGGCCTGGGCCGCAATCTCTATCCCACTTTGTCGGTGTTCGAGAATATCGACTTCTTCGGCCGCCTGTTCGGCCAGGGCGCGGAGGAGCGCGCCGCACGCATCGCCGAACTGCTGGACGCGACCGGCCTCGCCCCCTTCCCGGATCGCCCGGCAGGGCAATTGTCCGGCGGCATGAAGCAGAAATTGTCCTTGTGCTGCGCGCTGATCCATGACCCGGACCTGCTGATCCTCGACGAGCCGACCACCGGCGTCGATCCCCTGTCGCGGCGGCAATTCTGGGAGCTGATCGACCGCATCCGCGCGCGGCGCCCCGGCATGAGCGTCGCCGTCGCCACGGCCTATATGGAGGAGGCCGAACGGTTCGACTGGCTGGCCGCACTGAACGACGGCAAGATCATCGGCGTCGGCGCGCCCGCCGAATTGCGCGCGCAGACCGGCCAGCCGACGCTCGACGCCGCCTTCATCGCGCTGCTGCCGCCGGAAGCCCGCGCCGACCATGCGCCGATCGTGTTGCCGCCGCTGCCGGCCGACGGCGAGGATTACGCCATCGAAGCGGAAAACCTCACCTGCCGCTTCGGCGCCTTCACCGCCGTCGATCACGTCAGCTTCAAGATCCGGCGCGGCGAGATTTTCGGGTTCCTCGGCTCCAACGGCTGCGGCAAATCCACCACCATGAAAATGCTGACCGGCCTGCTGCCGCCGAGCGAAGGCGAGGCGCGGCTGTTCGGCCAGAAGCTCGACGCCTCCGACATGGCGACGCGGCGGCGCGTCGGCTATATGTCCCAGAGCTTCTCGCTCTACAGCGAACTGACCGTGCGCCAGAACCTGCGGCTGCACGCCGAATTGTTCGAACTGCCCGAAGCCGAGATCGCGTCTCGCGTCGACGAGATGCTGCAACGGTTCGACCTGGTCGAGGCCGCCGATCTGCGCCCCGACAGCCTGCCGCTCGGCATGCGCCAGCGCCTGCAACTCGCCGTCGCCGTGATCCACCGCCCGGAAATGCTGATCCTCGACGAACCAACCTCCGGCGTCGATCCGGTGGCGCGGGATTCCTTCTGGCGCATGCTGATCGCGCTGTCGCGCGAGGATGGCGTCACCATTTTCATCTCGACCCATTTCATGAACGAGGCCGAGCGCTGCGACCGAATCTCGCTGATGCACGCCGGCAAGGTGCTGGCGGTCGGCGCGCCGGCCGAACTGGTGGCGCAGAGCGGCAAGGATAATCTCGAACAGACTTTCATCGCTTGTCTGGAAGCGGCCTCGGAGCCGGACAGCGGCGCGGCCGCCTTTCACGACGGCGCGCGGACGCGCGCCGACAAGCCGAAGCTGTTCGACCCCGCGCGGCTGTGGGCCTATGCCCGCCGCGAGGCCATGGAGATCCTGCGCGACCGGCTGCGCCTCGCCTTCGCCGTGCTCGGCCCGCTGGTGCTGATGCTGACCTTCGGCTATGGCATTTCCTTCGACGTCGAAAATCTCGCCTACGCCGTCTATGACCAGGACAATTCGCTGCAAAGCCGCGAATTGCTCGAAAATTTCTCCGGCTCGCGCTATTTCCGCCAGCGGCCCGACATTACATCCGAAGCCGATCTGGAGCGCCGCCTCGCCAGCGGCGAGTTGAAACTCGCCATCGAAATCCCCGCCCGCTTCGGCAAGGATCTGACGACGGGCAAGAGGCCGGAAGTCGCGATCTGGATCGACGGCGCCATGCCC
>NZ_JAYSBG010000022.1:0-22540 GCF_041915505.1 Rhodoblastus sp.
GCGATCGGCTGGCCCTTTTCGAGAATATAGGTCGAGACGATTTTGGTCGGCTTGTCGCCGCCCTTGAGCGAATGCGGCTTCCGCGCCGGGATCTGCACGGCGTCGCCGGCGCGGACCGCGCGGGGCGCCTCGCCATCGACCGACAGAACGCCGCCGCCTTCGACGATATAGGCCGATTCGATGCCGGGATGGATGTGGCGGGGGACGTCCCAGCCCGGCGCGATCTCGGCCGTGGCGATGATGGTTTCGTATTCGGGCGTCGGCCCGTCGATCCGTTTCAGGATCTCCCGCTTGAGCCCCGTCGACGCCGGGCTCTCGGCCTCGACCCCCGTAGCCATGAAGCCGCCAACCGCGCAGAGAGCGCAGGATGCGAAAATGCGGCGCGTCAGCATATTGCCTCCCTGGCTGAGATTCTTTGCCTTGGCGACCTATTCGGGCTGTTATAGCGGAGGGAAAGCGCGAATTCCATCGCGACGCAAATCGACAGACGAGGCCATGAACCAGGAACTGACCCTCTTCATCAGCACCTTCACCACCCTGCTGGCGATCGTCAATCCGCTGGAGGCCCTGCCCGTCTTCCTGACGATAACGCAAGGCCAAAGCCCGGCCGAGCAGCGCGCGGTGGCGCGCCGCGCCAGCCTCTATGCCGCGGGACTCCTGTTCTTCTTCCTGATTTTCGGGGCGATCATCCTCAAGATCTTCGGCGTATCGCTCAGCATGGTGCGGGTGGTCGGCGGCATCGTGCTGCTGAAGATCGGCTTCGAACTGTTCTCCGCCTCGTCCTCGGGCGGCGCCTTCGCCGCGCCCGCCGGCAAGGATCAGGGCGATATCGCCTTCGTGCCGCTCGCCATGCCGCTGATGTGCGGGCCCGGCGCGATCGCGACCATTCTCGGCATGACCTCGCTGGTCAAGAAATCGCAATTCGAACTGATGGCCTTTCTCGCCATCGCCGCCTCGATCATCGGGGCCATGGCCGTGACGTTCCTGTGCCTGGCTTATGCGGAAAAGCTGGTGGGGCGAATCGGTCGGCTCGGCATCGACGCCATTACCCGAATCACTGGTTTCTTCGTCGCCGCCATGGGCGGCGGGTTGATCTTCCACGGCGTCATCGAGGCGCTTCAGGAAGTCGGCGTGCTAGCGACCCACTGACCGGGGCCGCTCGCCCTGCTCCACCGCGTCCGATTCGGGCGTCTTGCCGGCCGCGCCCTCGATCCAGCTCACCCCGGCGCGATGCGCCCAGCGACTCAGGGCTTCGGCCATCAGCTCCGTTTCGACAGCGCCCCGGAAAGACGGCGCGCCCGCCAGCATGCGCATCTGCAAGGCCAGATAATGCGCCGACACGATGGTCTCGAGCAAAACCTCCTCGACTGAGCCATTTTCGGTCTCGGGAGGCGCGAGATCTTTCATAAACATTAACCCTCTTCGCGCAAGATGCGCGTGTCATGAAACCCCTCGCAAGAGCTTGCGCGAAAAGGTGGCTATTCTGCGCCTTTTCGCAAAGTTTAAGACGAGGAGCAGATCAGCGGAAGGCGCGGAAATAACATTTGGCGCGCCATCCAACACAATTAACATTCATGGTTACCGCCGTTGCTGAATCGGAACGATGCCCCCTAAGCCCATCGACGTGCCCGCGATCCTCAACGCCTGCAGCGTTTTCGCCACGCTGAGCGACGCTCAGCGGCGCGAACTGGCGGGAAAGGCCCGGATCGAGCATTTCACGGAGCGGACCCTTCTGACCCTGCGCGGCGAAAAGCCGGAACATCTCCGCTATATCGTCGCCGGAAGCATCGATCTGGTGCTGTCGACGGCCGAGGGCGGCTATTCCTGCCTGCCCGTGTTCCCCGGCCGCTGGGCGACCTGGCTTGGCTGTTTCGGCTCGGAGCCGCTGGTGCACGATCTCTGGAGTTCGGGCCACGCCACCGCCGTCGCCTTTCCCTGCCGCGATATCCAGAAGACCGTCTCGAACAATCCGGAAGCCTTGCGCCAGGTGATCGAGCATGTCGGCGAATGGACGCGCTTCCTGACCGGCTGGATGCTGTCCTTCTCCGCCTATGGACCGGAAAAGCGGCTGGTTTACCTGCTGTTGCTCGCCTCCTCCAGCGCCTGCGGCATCGCCCATGAGGGCGAGCCGACCGCGCTGACCCAGGCCCATATCGGCCAGTTCGGCTTCGGCTCCCGGCAGAAGGTGGGCCGCCTGCTGCGCGGGCTCGCCGACAAGGGGCTGGTCCATATGCGCTATGGCGCCGTCGTCATCCCCTCGCGCGCGCGGCTCGAAGACTATATTGCCGAGGGCGCCCCGCGACGCTCCGTCGCCCTGGACCGCGCCGCCCGCAAAATGGCCTGAGCGTGCGGCTGAATCGACGCACCTTTTTGTATCAGACGCCTGCGCGGGCCTCGCATCGTCCGGCAAGACTGTCGGCGGCGCTCTCGCTTGCCTGCGCGGCGCGCTTTTCCGCGCCCTGCTCCAGGCGCCCCTGCTCCAGACGGCTCTGCTCCAGACGCTTGCGCTCCCGCGCCAGAATGGCGGGCGCGTCGAGAGCGGCAATCGGCTGGCGCTGATCGAGCGGAATATCGCCGGCAAGCTGAAGCATCAGATAGCGGGCGCAGCAAACGCGCAGGAAGGAGGAGAAATTCTCCACCGCGCCATGCGTTTCCAGCACTTCCTCATAAAGCCGCGCCAGAATTTCGGGCACACTCAAGCCGTCGCGCCGGGCGATTTCCTCCAGCAGAGTCCAATAGACCTTTTCCAGCCGGACGCTGGTGGAGAAGCCATGCATGCGCACCGACCGCAGCCGGGTCTGCCAAAGCGATGGATCGGCATTGACGAATAATTGGCACATGGCGTCACGCCTTGCGGGCGACGGGCCGCGCCCTGACAAATAGATAAGCGCGGATGCGGGTCTTTGCAAATCCGCGCACGCACAATCGCTCGAGCGATTGTGCGTGTTCATAGCGGGGTCTCAATCGCCGGCGGCGGCCGCGGTATCAGGCGGCCGCGCGCTGCGTCGTCTGGGCGACCGGCGCGCCGATCTGCTGCAGCAATTGCCCGATCCAGGCCGGATGGGCCGGCCAGGCGGGCGCGGAGATGAGATTGCCGTCCGTCACCGCCGCATCGACGGCGATGTCGGCATAGGTTCCGCCGGCAAGTTCGACTTCCGGCTTGCAGGCGGGATAGGCCGAGCAGGTGCGTCCTTTCAGCACGCCCGCCGCCGCCAGCAATTGCGCGCCGTGGCAGATGGCGGCGACCGGCTTGTTAGCCGTGAAGAAATGGCGGACCAATTCGATCACCGCCGGATTCAGCCGCAGATATTCGGGCGCGCGACCGCCGGGAATGACCAGGACATCGTAATTTTCGGGGCGGATCTCGGCGAAGCTGGCGTTCAGCGCGAAATTATGGCCGCGCTTCTCGGTATAGGTCTGGTCGCCTTCGAAATCATGGATCGCGGTGGCGATGACGTCGCCCGCGACCTTGTCGGGGCAGACGGCGTGGACGCGATGGCCGACGGCCGCCAGCGCCTGGAACGGGACCATAATCTCATAGTCCTCGCCGAAATCGCCGACGATCATCAGGATATTTTTGGCGCTCATCGAAAATCCTCCGTTGGGCAAGCCGCGGCTTGGGACCGCTGTGCGCTTGCGGAGGGGATTATGGAGCGCCGCCGGGCGCGCGGGTGTTACCGGGTTATCGCGCGCAAACGATAAGGGCCGGGACAAGCCCGGCCCTGCAATAGCGAAAAAAGCGATACGCGCCGTTCACGCCAGCTTGTCGACCTGGCCATATTCCAGCTCGACCGGCGTGGCGCGGCCGAAAATCGACACCGCGACTTTGACGCGCGAACGGCTTTCGTCCACTTCTTCGATGAGGCCCTCGAAGGAGGCGAACGGGCCGTCGTTGACGCGCACCTTCTCGCCGACCTCGAAGGAGATCGAGGTCTTCGGACGATCGACGCCCTCGGCGACCTGGCCCTTGATCCGCTCGGCCTCATGTTCGGGAATCGGCATGGGCTTGTTGTCGGAGCCCAGGAAGCCTGTGACCTTCGGCGTGTTCTTGATGAGATGGAACACATCGTCCGAAAGGTCGCATTTCACCAGCACATAGCCGGGGAAGAACTTGCGCTCGGAATTGAACTTGCGCCCGCGCCGCACTTCGACGACCTGTTCGGTCGGGACGAGAATTTCGTCGAATTTATCGATCAATCCGCGCTGGGCCGCGCCTTCGCGGATCGATTCGGCGACCTTTTTCTCGAAATTCGAATAAGCGTGGACGATATACCACCGTTTGGTCATGGATTTATCCGAGGAAACTGGGTTGGGCGGCCAGGCTGCCGCTCGCCGCGCGCTCAGCGCCCGAAGCTGAGGATGAACTGGACGGCGAGACGGATGAGTTGGTCGACCGAGACGAAGAACAGGGCCGCCATGAAGACCATCAGGGCCACGAGTCCGGTCGTGATCAAGGTCTCGCGGCGAGTAGGCCAAGTCACCTTATTGGCCTCGGCGCGCACTTCCTGAAGAAAATTGAACGGATTGGCCATGTCGGTCCCGATTCGCCGCCTGAGTCTGCCGCACGGCGGGTTGCGAAAAGAAAGGCGGCGCGGGACCTTTCGGCCGCGCGCCACATTCACGTCTTATAACGAAGCCCGGCGACTGCGCCAAGTTTTTTCTTGACAGCGGCGGTTTTAACCTTCGGGGCTGTCGCCGCGCGCCTTGCGGCTGCGGCGCGCCCATTGGTTCAGCCCCTCCACCACCAGCGAGAAGCCGATCGCCGAATAGATGAAGCCCTTGGGAATGTCATAGCCGAAGCCGTCGGCCACCAGGGTCATGCCGATCAGCAGCAGGAAGGACAGAGCAAGCATCTTGACCGTGGGATTTTCACGGATGAACTGGCCGATCGGCCCCGCCGCCACGATCATCATGCCCACCGCCAGAATCACCGCCAGCGCCATGACAATGAAATCATCCGCCATGCCGATGGCGGTCAGCACGCTGTCGAGCGAGAACACGATGTCGAGAACGGCGATCTGGAAAATGGCCTTCCAGAAGCTCTTGCCCTTGCTGTGACCCTCCTCGGCGTCCGGGTCGATCTCCTCGTGGATCTCCATCGTGCCCTTGTAGAGCAGGAACACGCCGCCCAGGGTCAGGATGAGGTCGCGGCCGGAAACGCCATGGCCGCCGATCGAGAACAGGGTCGACGTGAGATGGGTCAGCCAGACCATGCCGCCGAGCAAAGTGAGGCGGAAGACGATCGCCATGCCGAGGCCGAGGCGGCTGGCGAGAGCGGCGCGCGCCGGCGGCAGGCCCTGGGTCGACAAGGCGACGAAAACGAGATTGTCGATGCCAAGGACGATCTCGAGCACGGTCAGCGTCGCCAGGCTAACCCAGGCGTCGATATGGGTGAAGACAGCTAGATGTTCCAAATTCCCCTCTGGCGGTTACAACCGCGCGGCGACGTTCGCGCTGGGCCGCCACTATAGACGTCTGATTGTGAAGAGAAAACGGCGTTGTCTCAGCCGCCGGTCGGCAAGCGGAGCGTGAACTGGGCGCCGCCGCCCTCGCGATTGGCCGCGCTGATCGAGCCGCCATGCTCGCGGGCGATGGCGTAGGAGATCCATAGGCCGAGGCCGGTGCCCTCGCCCACGGTCTTGGTGGTGAAGAAGGGCTCGAACATTTTGTCGAAGGCGACATCGGCGATGCCCGGACCATTGTCGGACACCACGATCTCGACGTCGCCGCCGACGAGCGCCGCCCGCACCTCGACCAGCGGCCGGCTGATTCCGCGCACGGCGTCGATGGCGTTGTCAATCAGATTGACGACGATCTGGTGGATCTGGCCCTCATTGCCCCAGACGAACAGGCCCGGCGCGACATTGACGTCGAATTGGGCGTGATTCTTCTTCGCCCGCGCCGCCCATTGCACCGCCGTGGCGAGAATCCGCTCCACGTCGATCTTCTGCGCCTCATGGGCGCGATTGAACGAGATGCGGCGCAGGTTCTTGACGATTTCGCTGATGCGCTTGGCGCCTTCCAGCGTGCCTTCGATCAACGGCTCCAGATCGCGCAGGATGGCGTCGATGCGATATTTGCGGCGCAGCGCGTCATCGCCGCCCGCCGCGCCTTCCTCCGCGAAATAATCCGTCAGGCTTTTCCGATAGCGGTCCAGCACATGGACATTGCCATAGACGAAGGAGATGGGATTGTTCAGCTCATGGGCCACGCCCGCGACGAGGCGGCCGAGGCTGGCCATTTTCTCCTGTTCGATCAGCTTGCGCTGCGCCTTCTGCAATTCCAGATGCGCGCTGTGCAGCGCTTGATAGGCCCGGCGCAATTCGCCGATTGGACGGCCGGTCAGCACCGAGCCGACGCAGCGGCCGGAATGATCGTAGCGGCCGGAAAAATTGATCGCCATCACATCGGACGGGCCGTTTGCGGTCAGGAAATGCAATTCGCAATCGATCGCCTGCGCCGCCGCTTCGCTGCGCGGCCCGCCCGAAAGGTGGCGTCGCGCCTCGTCACGATCTTCCGGCCCGACCAGATCGAGCAACGGCCGCCCGATCAGGACGCTTTCCGCCCTGCCGAGCAAAGCGACAAAGGCCGGATTGGCCTGAAGCACTTGTCCCCGCTCGTCGCAGACCACGAGAATGTCGGAAACCGAGGCGATGACGCTGGAGATGAAGCTCTGCGCTTCCTCCAGTTCGGCGTTCTTGCTTTCAAGATCGGCCTCGTAGCGCAGCAGGTCGGAATAGACCTCGTCCACGCGCTTGACGACATCGCGCCAGACCGATTCCTGATTGTCGGTCAGTTCGGTCTCCAGCCCCGATCCCGCGAGGGCGAGGATATTTCCGGGCCGCCCGGAACGGTCAGTCGTCATGCTCTGCGTCCTGAAGCAGGTCGCGGCGCAGGTCGTAGCGATCGATCTTGGCGCGTAGGCCGACCCGCGACAGGCCGAGCCGCTCCGCCGCGCGGCTGATATTGCCGCCAAGCTCCTCCAGCGCGCGGGCGATGATCCGGCGCTCCAGCGCCTCGACCTGATCCTTCAGCAGGCCGGCGCCGTCAGGACCGTTGACGGCGGGCGCGGCGCCGATGCGCGGCGACAGCAGATCGGGGCCGAGCGGCGCGTCATCGTCGGACATGGCCACCATGCGCTGAATCTCGTTCCGCAATTCGCGAATATTGCCCGGCCAATTATGGGCGCGCAGGCGTGTCATGGTCTCCGGCTCAAACCCCGCGACCTTGCGGCGAAAGGCGCGGTTAACCTCATCAAGCAGATTGGCGGCGATCTTCGGCAAATCGCCATTGCGCTCCGCGAGCGAGGGCAGATGGATCGGAAAGGCGTTGAGGCGGTAATAGAGGTCGCGGCGGAAACGCCCCTCCTCCACCTCGCGCTCCAGATCGCGATTGGTGGCGGACACCACCCGCACATCGACCTTGCGCGAGCGCGTCGCGCCGAGCGGGCGGATTTCGCGCTCCTGCAACACGCGCAGCAGCTTGACCTGAAAGGCCGGCGAGGTCTCGCCCACTTCGTCCAGAAAGATCGTGCCGCCATCGGCCAGTTCGAACAGGCCGATGCGGTCCTGATAGGCGCCGGTATAAGCGCCCTTCTTGCAGCCGAACAATTCGCTTTCCAGCAATTCGTCGGGCAGCGCGCCGCAATTCTCGACCACAAAAGGCTTGTCGCCACGCGCCGAGCCGAAGTGAATGGCGCGCGCGAGCAATTCCTTGCCGGCGCCGGAAGCCCCGGTGACCAGCACCGAAATATCGTAACGCGTCGCCTTGCGGGCCAGAGCCAAAGTCTCGGCCATCGGACCGTCCGGCTCGTGGACGATGCGGTCGAATTCGAACATCCGCCGCTGCTCGCGCCGCCGCTCCGCCAACACCCGGTTGAGCGTGTCGTGCGAGGGCTTGGCGTCGGAGCCGAGGCCGCCCGGCTCCTTCTGCATCCGATAGAGCCGCACCGCGTCGCGCACGCAATCGACCAGTTTCTCGGGATGCCAGGGCTTGGTGATATATTGATAGATGCCGGCCTCGTTGACGCCGGCGATAATGTCTTCCGATTCCGAAAAGCCGGAGATGATCATCCGCACCGGGTCCGGCCAGGTCTCGCGCACACGGCGCAGGAAATCGACCCCCGTCTCGCCCGGCATGCGCTGGTCGCACAGGATCACCTGCACCAGATCGCCGGCCAGGATCGCCTCGGCCTCGCGCGCGTTCTGCGCGCAGAGCACGTCGAATTCCTCGCTGAGCACCCGTTGCAGGCTTTCCAGCGAGCGCAATTCGTCATCGACGATGAGGACGGCTCCGGACGGACTCATGACATCACCTTGTCACGCGAGCGGACCGAGCGGTGTGCGGCGAGATGCAGCGGGGTCCGCGATTTCACCACCTTGCGAATGAAATTGTGGCGCGCGACATGGTAGGAAGGATCGAAGCCCCAGAAATTGCGCCGCATTTTTTCCAGTTCCTCCGCTCGATAAGCGTCAAGCGGCTTTCGCGCCTCGTCATCAGCCCTTTGCGCCGCTTTTTCAGCGAGACGACGGCCAAATTCATCCGATCCGACCAGAGCCTCGACGTGAGCGCGCAGCGCCGCGAAGGCCTCCGCCGGCTCCTCCGGTAAGATCTGGTCGACAAGGCGCAGGCGCAACGCCTCGTCCGCGCCGATGGGCAGCCTTCCCTGGGTGATCTTCCGCGCGGTCTGCGCGCCGACCCGCCGCGGCAAAAGATAGGTCCAGTATTCGGAGCCGTAAAGGTTGCCCATGTCCTTGTAATGCGGGTTGAGAACCACGCCGCGCCGCATCAGGACGATATCGCCCGCGAGCGCCAGAAAGACGCCGCCCGCCCCGGCGTTGCCGCGGATGCAGGAAATCACGAGGCGGTCATTGATGTCGAGCAGCGCGCGAACGCAATCATTCATGGCGTTGATGTTTCGCCACGATTCCTCGGCCGGGCTCGCCGCCGCCTCGATGACGCCAAGGTGGAGGCCGTTCGACCAGTAATCGGCTCCCCCCGTCAACACCAGGGCGCGCGCCGGACGCTTGCGCGCCGCCGCGATCGCCTCGCCGAGCGCTTCGCAATCGGCCACGGCCATCGCGCCATTGTGAAAATCGAAATGGAGATAGCCGATCTCGCCGGCCTGTTCGAAACGGACGCTGGAATAGCCCGGCGCTTCCGGAAACCGCGAGGCTTCCTCGGCGAGGACATGGCTCGCGGGCAATTTCAGGGAGCCGGCGGGAATGTCTCGCAAATGGCCGATCCAGACCGCGCCGTCGCGCGCCGCCACCGCGACCGCTGGTCCGCTGCGCGCCAGAAGCGTTCCGGGAGCGCCGCGAGGCAGGCCGGTCGCTTCGCGCGCGTCGCAGCATAGCAGCCTGCGGCCGGCGATCTCGGCCGGCGCGCCGGGCGAGCCGTCGGCGGAGCGGATCTTGCGCAGCACAGTCGCGGTATCGTCCAGGGTAAAATCGACCGCGCGACGCGACCTTTCGCAAAACGGCTTGATGGGACTCGACGGCGGCGGTGGCCCGGGCCGCCTGCCCGCCCTCAGCATGTCCAACGCCTCGAAAACGCATTCGACGGCGGCGCGCGTCGCCTCGCCCCGGTAAAGGCTCGATTTTGTCGCCGCGCGCATCGGGAAGGCGCGGCTTGCCCACACCGCGCCGGCGTCCAGTTCCTCGACCGCCTCCAGCAGCGTCACGCCCCATTGTTCCCGCCCCTCCAAAATGGCCCAGTCGAGCGCTGAAGGGCCTCGGTCGCCGGGCGGCCCGGGGTGGACGATCAAGCACAGGGTCTGGCGAAAGACGTCTTGGGGAATGGCGCGTTTCAGGAAGGGGGCGAGAATCACATCCGGACGAAACAGGTCCACCGCCTCGCGCAGAACATCATCCGACACATCATATTCGACGCTGACCTCCTCGCCCCTTTCGCGCAACTCGACGAACAGCCTTTGGGTCAGGCTGTTGAACGAATGGCAGAGCAGAAGAATCCGCATTTCTCGGTCCTTCAGCAGATGCGCGGCAATTGCTCGCCGGACAGCCAGTCCACAATGCGGTCGCCGCCGAAACTCGTCGCCATCTGCACGAAACGATGCTCGTCCTGCACGACATGGCCGATGATCGCGGCGTCCCGTCCAAGCTCATGCGCGCGCATGACGGCGAGCAGCCTCTCCGCCGCCTCCGCCGCGACGAAAGCGACGAGCTTGCCCTCGTTCGCCACATAAAGCGGGTCGAGGCCCAGCAATTCGCACGCGGCGGCGACTTCCTTCTTCACCGGCAGCGCGTCCTCGTCAATGCGGACGCCCACGCCGGATTGATGCGCGATCTCATTGAGCGTCGCGGCGAGTCCGCCACGGGTCGGATCGCGCATCAGCCGCAGATGCGGGCCGCAGGCGCCGACCATATCCGCCGCCAGTCCGTGCAAGGCGGCGGAATCTGAAAGAATGGCCGTATCGAATTGCAGGTTCTCGCGGCTCGACATGATGGCGACGCCATGGTCGCCGATGGAGCCCGAGACCAGGATCACATCGCCGGGCCGCGCCCGATCGCCGGACAGATAGAGGCCGTCCGGCACGGTTCCGATTCCGGCCGTCGAGATGAACACCCCATCCGCCTTGCCGCGCTCGACCACCTTGGTGTCGCCGGTGACGATCCTGACGCCGGCTTCGCGAGCCGCAGCGCCCATGCTTCGCGCGATGCGTTGCAGATCGGCGAGCGGAAATCCCTCTTCGAGGATAAAGCTGGCGGAGAGATACAACGGCCGAGCGCCGGACATGGCGAGATCGTTGACCGTGCCGTGCACCGCCAGCGACCCTATGTCGCCTCCGGGGAAGAACAGCGGCGAGACGACATAGCCATCCGTGGTCATGGCGAGGCGACCGCCGGCGACGGGAAATACGGCCTGGTCATTGCCCTGCGCGAGCAGGTCGTTGTCAAAAGCGTCGCGGAAGATTTCGGCGATGAGCTGGGCCATGGCGCGACCGCCGGAGCCGTGGGTCAAATCGACGCGGCCGTTCTTCACGTCGAGCTTCCTGATTCTGAGGCGCGGCGCGTTCACGAGGCTTGCCTTTCCTGATGAACGTCGCGGAAGCGGCCGTAGGTCCAATAAGCCGCGCAGGACCCTTCGGACGACACCATGCACGAGCCCATCGGCGTCTCCGGGGTGCACAAAGTCCCGAACAATTTGCAGTCGACCGGCCGCTTGACGCCACGCAAGATGGCGCCGCATTCGCAGGCCGGATTGTCGCTAGCCGGGACCGTCGCGACATCGAACACCTTTTCGGCGTCGAAGGCCGCGAACTCATCGCGGAGCTTCAGCGCGCTATAGGGAACCTGCCCGAGGCCGCGCCATTCGAACGACGAACGAAGCTCGAAAATCGAGCTGACGATGTCCTGGGCCTTGAGATTGCCGTCCGGCGTGACGGCCCGGATATATTCGTTCTCGACCTCGTGCCGGCCCTCATTGACCTGGCGCGTCAGCATCAAGATCGCCTGCATCACGTCGAGCGGCTCGAAACCGGCGACCACGACCGGCTTCTGGAACTCTTCCGCGAAAAAATCATAGGGGCGCGTGCCGATCACGGTCGAGACATGGGCCGGGCCAATGAATCCGTCGATGCGGACTGTCCCGAGTTCCCGCACTTCGGGGCTTTCCATGATGTTCTGGATCGCCGCCGGCGTCAGGACGTGATTGCAGAAGACGAAGAAATTCTTCAGACCCTCGGCCTGCGCGGTCAGGATCGCCATGGCCGTCGGCGGCGTGGTCGTTTCGAAGCCGATGGCGAAGAAGACCACTTTGCGCTCCGGCTCGTCGCGCGCGATGCGCAGCGCGTCGAGCGTGGAATAAACCATGCGGATATCCGCGCCCGCCGCCTTGGCCTTGAGCAGGCTTTTGCTATCGGATGAGGGCACGCGCATCAGATCGGCATAGGTGCAGAGCGTGACGTCTGGCCTTTGCGCGAGCTTGATGGCGTCATCCATGCGGCCGACCGGCAGCACGCAGACCGGGCAGCCCGGTCCGTGGATCATGCGCACGTTTTCCGGCAGCAGATCTTCCAGGCCGTAGCGCGCGATGGCGTGCGTGTGGCCGCCGCAGAATTCCATGAAGCGGTAATCCTTGTCCGGCCGGGCTTCGGCGCGGATGGTCGCGGCTATGGCGCGCGCCAGTTTGCCGTCGCGATATTCGTCGACATATTTCATGCGCCCGCTCCCTGTAATTGCCCCGCTTCCGCCAATAGCGCGAGGGTCTTCTCGGCCTCTTCCGGGTCGAGTTTGTTCAACGCATAGCCGACATGGAGGATGACGTAATCGCCGGGCGTCACGTCCTCGACCAAGGCGAGCGAAATGGTTTTCTGCACGCCGTCGAGCGTGACGCGCGCCATGTCGCCTTCAAGCAATTCCGTCACCTGCACAGGAATGGCCAGGCACATTTTTCTACCCTCTCTCTCGTTCGCCCGCGCCGTCATTGCGAGGAGCGACAGCGACGAAGCAATCCACCTTTGTGGCGAGCCGCAGCGTGGATTGCTTCGCGGAGCCTGTCATCGGACCGGCCAAAGGCCGGATCCGTTGGCTCGCAATGACGGCCCGCGCCAGAACCGCCTGGCCGAGCGACAAACCGCCGTCGTTCGGGGGAAGCTTCCGCGCCAATAAGGGCGCAAATCCGCGTTCCCGCAAAGCGACGGCGAGCCCCTCCGCGAGCACGCGATTCATCAAACAACCGCCGCCGAGCGCGATGGCCTCGCCCGGCCGCGTCAGCGCCGCAAGCCAGGCGGCGAAGCCCGCGATCAGCGTGCCGTGCAGCAGTTCGGCACCTTCGCGTGGGCTGGGCCGCGCGTCGATGAGATGCGTCAGCAGAGGCGCGAAATCGACCGTTCCGTCGCGTAGAATGAAGCCGCCTTCCAGCGCACGCGGCGCGCGGACCAAAGCTTCGAGCCGCATCGCCGCCTGACCCTCGAAATCCTGCCGCCGGGCGAAGCCAAGCAAGGCGGATGCGGCGTCGAACAGGCGCCCGGCGCTGGTCGTGACCGGCGCGCCGCGTGACGCTAAGCGAACCAGTTGCGCCGCCTCCGGCCAAGCGGCGAAAAAACCCGCCGCCTCGTCCAGCCGGCCAAGCGCGGCGAAAGCGGCTATTCCCATGCGCAGAGGCTCGCGCGCCGCGCGGTCGCCGCCGAGCAGCGCCAACGGCGCAAGATGGCCGACGCGCGCAAAACCGCCCTGCCCGTCGAGCCGCAACGCCTCGCCACCCCAATTGGCGCCGTCATCGCCAAGACCATGACCATCCAAAGCCGCGCCGAACAAGGCGCCGCCAAGGCCATGTTCGGCGCCCACCGCCGCGACATGGGCGGCGTGATGCTGGAAACGCAGCACGGGCGCGCCGCTTTCTTCGGCGAAACGAGTCGACAAATAATCGGGATGGAGATCGCAGGCGACGGCTTCCGGCTTCACGTCGAGCAGGCGCAACAGATGCGCCGCGCTCTCGCGATAGAAACGATAGGTTTCTGCGTCGGACAGGTCGCCGATATGCTGGCAGACGAAAGCTTCGCGCCCGCGTGTGAGCGTCAACGTCGCCTTGAGATGGCCGCCGCAGGCCAGCACGCTCGGGCCGTCTACGCCAAGGTCGATCGGCTCCGGCACGAAACCGCGCGCCCGCCGCAGAAAGGCCGGCGCGCAATCGACGATCTGCATCACGCTATCGTCCGCGCGCACGACAATGTCGCGATCATGCGTCACGATCAGGTCGGCGATGGCGGCGAGCTTTTCGCGCGCCTCGTCATTGTCGGTGATGAGCGGCGCGCCGCCGGGATTGGCGGAGGTCGCGACCAGCGCGAAATCCTGCGCAGCGTCGCGCGCGCCGCCCGCCGCGTGGAACAGCAGATGATGAACCGGCGCATAGGCCAGCATGACGCCGAGCCGCGCCATATCGGGCGCGACCGCGGCCGGCAGATTGCCGCGGCTCTCGACCAGAACGATCGGATGCGCCGGCGTAGAAAGCAGCGCGCGTTCCGCCGCGCTCGGTCTGCCGAACAAGGCGACCGAAGCCGCATTGGCGACCATGATCGCGAAAGGCTTCGCCTCGCGGTTCTTCCGCGTGCGGAGCCGCGCCACCGCCTCGGCGTTTTTGGCGTCGCAGAGCAGATGAAAGCCGCCGATCCCCTTCAGCGCGACGATTTTCCCGGCGCACAAAGCCGCGACGATCTCCTCCGGCTGATGCGACAGGCGCGGCCCGCAGGTCGGACAGGCGATGGGCTCCGCATGGAAGCGCCGGTTGGCGGGATCGGCGTAATCCCGCGTGCAATCGGCGCATAGCGGAAACCGCGCCATCGAGGTCTGGGCGCGGTCATAAGGCAGCCGCTGCGTCAGCGTGTAGCGCGGGCCACAATGGGTGCAATTGACGAAGGGATAAAGATGAAACCGGCTCGCCGGATCGAACAGGTCGTCGAGGCATTTGTCGCAGGTCGCGGCGTCGGCCGGAATGCGCGTGCGCGCGACGCCGGAGCGGGTGGCCTGAATGGTGAAATCGCATTGGCCGCGCGGCGAAACCCGTTCGATCTCGACAGAGTCGAGCCGCGCCAGCGGCGGCAGTTCGCGCCGCAACGCTGCGACGAAGGCCTCCGTCTCCGCGCCCTCGATTTCAAGCGTGACGCCGGAGGCGTCATTACGCACGAAACCGCCGAGGCCGTAGCGCGTCGCCAGCCCATAGGCGAAAGGCCGGAAGCCGACGCCCTGCACAGCGCCGCGTAGGCGCAGACGCAGGCGCGTCAGTTCGGTCTTCGTCTCGGCCGCGAGCGCGTCCATCAGCCGGCCTTCCTCTCCTCGGCCTTGCGGCGCGCCAGAGCGGCGCGCGCCTCGATCCAGGCGTAAAAGGCGGCGAGGCCCTCGCCGGTCTTGGCCGAGACCACCAAAGTCTGCAGATTGGGATTGACCCGCAAAGCATGAGCAATGCAGGCGCCGACGTCGAAATCGAGATGCGGCAGCAGGTCGGATTTGTTGAGCAGCATCAGGTCGGCGGCGGCGAACATGTCGGGATATTTGGCCGGCTTGTCCTCGCCCTCGGTTACGGAGAGCAGCACGACCTTATGCGCCTCGCCCAGATCGAACGCCGCCGGGCAGACCAGATTGCCGACATTTTCGATGAACAGCAGCGAATGGTCGGCAATGTCGAGCGTCTCCAGCGCATGGCCGACCATATGGGCGTCGAGATGGCAGCCCTTGCCGGTATTGACCTGGATCGCCTTGGCGCCGGTGGCGCGGATGCGCTCGGCGTCGTTCGAGGTCTGCTGATCGCCCTCGATCACCGCGATGGATTGCCTGTCCTTGAGATCATTGATCGCCCGCACCAACAGCGAGGTCTTGCCCGAGCCGGGGCTGGAAACGAAATTCAGCGCCAGCACGCCCTTGCGCGCGAAAGCGCCGCGATTGTCCTGCGCATAGGTGCGGTTCTTGGAGAGAATGTCGCGCTCGATCTGGACGATGCGCTCCTGGCTCAGGCCGGGAACATGGACTCCCGCGAGCCCGGCGCCGTAATCGAGTGTTTCGCCCACGGGGCCGTGGGCATGGCTGTGATGATGATGCCCATGATCGTGGTCATGATGATGATCGTGATCGTGGCCATGAGCGTGATCGTGGTCGTGTTCATGATCATGATCATGATGGTGGTCATGCGCGTGCGAATGGACGTGATCGCCATGCGCATGGCTATGCGTGTGTGCGCCTTGCGCCTTATCGCTTAGCGTCTTGTCACCTTCCTGGGTGGCCGTTCCGCAGCCGCAAACCGTGCACATTATTCGACCTCCAGTTCCTTGACGCGCATTTCGTCGCCGCTGGTCATTTGCACCTTGTGGCCGCCGCATTCGGGGCAGGCGCCGAAGCGTTCGGACAGCGCCACATTTTTCTCGCAATCGAGGCACCAGCCCTGCCCCGGCGTGCGGACGATCTCCAGCTTGGCGCCCTCGGCCAGAGTGCCGCGCGTGACGACATCGAAGCAGAATTCCATCGCCTCAGGCTCGACGCCGGACAAAGCCCCGATTTCGAGCCAGACCGTCTTGACCCGTCCAAAACCCTGCCGGCGGCCCTCCTCAGCCAAGATCTCGACCACGCTTTCGGTCAACGACATTTCATGCATGGCTTTGGTCCGAAATTTCGGCGACGGCGCGAATGCACGGGTCGAACACGAAAGCCAGTCGCTCCACCCGCCGTTTCGCCGTCGCGCCCTGGCCGATTGTGGCGCCAAGCAGCGCCCGTGCGAAGGGGCCTTGCGGATGAAAATTCCATTCCGTGGGCGCCACAATGTGATAATCCGCGATGCGCCCGGCATCGTCGAGCCGCAAGGCATGATGGAGCCGGCCGCGCGCGGAATCCACCGCCGCGAAGCCGCCCCCCGCGCCATCGCCGCGCACGGCGATCAAGCCGTTCGGCGCCGCGCCACCCTCTATCACGCGGCCGATCGCCTCAAGCGTCGCCGCCATATCGGCGCGCCGCGCCGCGAGCCGCGCTGCCAAACCACCCTCCGCGCAACGTTGCCGCGCGGCGGCGCCGGTTTCAGGACAACGCCCCGGCAAGGCGGGCAGGCGCGCGAAAGCCGCGTCGCACGTCATCGCGTCCCAGACGGCCGGATCGTCTTCGACGCGCAGCGGATCGAGCGGAACCGCCGAAAACTGCGTCGTTTCGCTGTCGGCGCGCGCTTCCGCCATCTGGCGGACGAAAACGCCGGAGCCGTCGCCCAAGCCCAGCGCGCCGGCGACCTCGCTCAGGCGCGGAAACAGATCGCCGCCGTTTTCGGGCAAGGCGCGTAAGAGCTTGAGCGCCTCCCGCAAAGCCGCGATGTCGTCCGAGGCGGGCGCGCCGTCGGCGGGCCAATCGAGCAGGCTGGCGCGCAGCATTTCGCCCAGCCGCTCGCACAGCAGTTTCAGCCCTCGCGCACGGATTTCTCTCTCGTCGACCGCGACGCCCGCGGCCACCTCGCCCGCCGCCAGCGCGGCGAGCGATTGCGCGGCCGGGCACAGCGAGAATAGCCGGCCGGCCAGGATCGCGGCTTCCGCCGGCGCGAGGCCGATGAACAGCGGCGACGGATCGGCGCGCGGCGAGACGATCTCGACATGCTCGACCACGCCTTCGCGCACACGCGCGCGCAAAACAAGAGAGGCCGCCGCCGCGCTCATGACGCCGCCTCGCGCGAAAAGGCGCCGCGAAAAAAGGCCCGGCGGTCCATGGATTGCGGCGCGGGCGGGGGTGGCGGCGCAGGCTGCGCCAGCAGCAGGTCGAGCGCGGCCTGCGCGGTCGCAACCGCCGCCTCCTGATCGACAAAATCCTGCATCGGCGAGAACAGCGAGCACATCAACAGCCGAGGAAAGCCGTCGAGATCGGCCGCCAGAAACTCCACCGCGCCGGTGGGCAGCGCCAGGGTCTCGGTCGTCCCCGGCGCCGCCGCCACCGCCGGCGCATCAGCGAAAGGCGCCGCGATAACATTCATGAACCAGGGCGTCACGACAATGCCCACCGCCCAATCGCCGCAAGGCCGGAACCCGGTCGCGGCGACGTCCAGCCGTTCGTTGCAGATCGGCACGTCCCGCATCGCGCCCTCGTGAACCGCGCGGAAATGCGCCTCCAGCCGTTCCGCCAGGCGCGCGCATTCCATGACGCGCGCGTCTTCATCCATTGTCGCCGAGCCTCATGAAGCGCGCCTGCGCGGCGTCGCAATGGGGGCAGCGCCAATCCTCGGGCAGCGCCGTGAAAGGCGTTCCGGGCGGTATCTGCCACACCGGATCGCCTTCCGCCGGGTCATAGACCTGCCAGCAGACGCCGCATTCCATTTTCGCATGGTCGTCGACATTTCGATTCTTGCCGAAATTCTCGAACCCGGTCATGCGAAATAGGCCTCCTCCATCTCGCGCAGGCGCTGGGCGCTGTCGCGGAAATCGTCCTCCGCCGCGCAGGCCGCCGCCGGCGCGTCGCCGACCTCGAGTGTGTCGAGCACGATCTCGTCCATGGCGTTGAAGAACTGCACCGACCAGACGTTTTTCGTGCCGGTGGAGAGGATGCGGCAGGAGCTATAGCCCTTCGAGACAAGGCGCACCGCGCCGGGACCAAGCTGCTTCTGCAGATGGCTCATGTCCTCTGGCGTCATCGGCAGCAGCGAGAAGGTGACAGTGTGGCTCGGCTCGCCGACCCGATGCGTCTCAGAACGATCCGCGATCTCGGCCAGCAGCGGCATCACATTCATGGCGCCGGCCGGCGGCTCGCCCATGTCGAGCGGCTGGCAATTGACCAAAGCGGCCCGACGCGCGATTTCCGGCAGGCTCGACACTTCGAGATAATCGGCGAACAGCTTGCCGTTCGGATCGGTGAAGCGCACGCGCCACAGGCCCGCCATGACGGATTCCTGGATCTGCGCGCCGACCCCATCGGGCAGCGACACCAGGCCGGCGACCTCGCCCTCGCCCACCACATCGTCGATCAGGCTCAACTCGTCCGTCGAGAATTCGGTAAGGTCGAACAGCAGGCCCGGCGCATTGGCCTGCTGCGTCTCCAGCGCCGCGACCACCGCCGGCAGCAGCTTGCTGACCCGCGGACAGGCCGCGATCAACTCCTCCGCCTTTCCGGTCGCGAGCAGGGAAATCTTGCGTCTGGCAGGCGCCTCGTCGAGCGGATCGCCGCCGATCGGCATCACGGTCATCGCATTGTCGCCGCCCTCGGGCGCAACCCAAAATCCCGCTTTCATCGCTCAGGCTCCCTGCGAAAAGGTGAATTCCACTTTCGGCCCCTTGGGCCCGGTCAACGCCGGCGCCTTCGGATCGAGCGCGGCCTCGATCTTTTCGAGATAGACCGACCAATCGAGAATTTTCGGTAGCACGCCGACCGGATCGCCCGCACGGGTCACGCAGAGCGAGGGCAGGACGAAAATCTGGAAACGACCCTTCAGCTTGGCCTCGGCCTCGGGCGCAACCACGGCGCCCCGCAGGCGGCCGGCGAAGGCGCGCAGAATTTCCGGCAGCACGGCGGCGACGTCCGAGCTTTCCGGACGCGGCGCGGCGGCGCCGGAGAAAAACAGCAGGGCATGGGCGCTTTCGCCCAAGGCCGGAGCGAGAAAAGCGTCGATATTGGTTTCATCGACGAGAGGCAGGCCGGCGCGCTGAATCAGCGCGTCCAGAAAGGGCGCAGTCATGGCGTTTCCTCTTTCGTTTTTGTCACGGACTTTCCGCAAGAAGGGCGCCAGATCCGTAGAAAAGAAAATTGCCGGAAATGGCAGGCTTTCTTGCGCTTGCGCCGCGCGTCGCCGTCTTGTTCAGGAAAGAGACCTTACATCAGCGGTCAGGCACTTTCCAGTCGGTCAGCGCAAATGGTCGGGCAATTGCGGCTCGCGATCGAGATCAGCGAAAGCGGAGCCGAAATCCTCGCCGCGCATGGCGGCGGCGAGGCCATCCAGGGCCTGATCGATCAGACCCGCCTCTTCGGCGTCCAGAACGCGGACCGCCGTGTCGATATGGATCAGGACCTGCGTCCCGATCGGCTGCGGGCCGAGCAGCAGCATGGAAACCCGCCGCCGCTCCTCGCGACGCTCGCATAAAGCCGAAATGTCGTCGCCTTCGACGATGCGCATCGGGACGCCCAGACACATGGCTTGTTTTCCTGTGTTACGATCTGCCCCTCACCCGACCCTCTCCCCGCTTGCGGGGAGAGGGGATGAAGCTTCTCAGGCGTTACCGAGCAGCCAGGCGCCGCCCAGCGCGACCAGAGCGCCGGCGATGCGGGACAAGGTTCTGCCCGGACGCAGCATGGACAGGCCGAGGCCGATTCCTTGCAGGATCAGGCTCGCCAGCACGAAGCCGGAGAAAAATGAGATCTCCGTCGCGGCGGCGGGCGCTTCGGCGCCATGGGCGAAGCCGTGGCAGAAGGCGAAGGCGCCGACGAGAGCCGCGGCGGCCAAAGCCGGCATTTTCACGTCAAAGGCGATCAGCAGGCCCATGACCGCGACAGAAGCGGCGATGCCATATTCGATGAAGCCCGGGGCCTCGGAATGAAAGCCAAGCGCCGCGCCGACAACCATGACGCCGGCGAAAATAGCCGGAATGGCGAAGCGCATCCGCCCTCCGAACTGGCCGGCCCAATAACCGACTGCGATCATGGCCATCAGATGATCCGCGCCGGTGAAGGGATGGACGAAGCCGTCCTCGAAGCCCATGGCGTGCAGGCCGGGATGGGCCGAGGCCGCGAAGGGGAAAAAAGCAAGCGCGGTCGCGGCGGCGGCGGTCTTCAGGATTTTCTTCATTTCATCCTCCCGTGCGGACCGCAGCGATCCGCGTTTCGTAGCTGGTCATGTCGATATCATTGCCAAGCAGCGGCTCGACGGCCTCGCCCGGCGCGCGGCGGCGGCAGGGCGCGCCCCATTGTTCCAGAATGACAGCGGCGAGTTCCGCCGCCTGCACGAGGCGGTCGCGTACCGGCGCGGTCAGCGGCCCGCCCCAATCCTCAAGGTCGAGAGGCTGACAGCCGATCAGGACGAGCCGCTCCGGATAATCGCCCATCAGATCGGCTGCGGAAAGCACTTCCTGAAAGCCGGTCTGGTGCAGGCTCATTTTCTTGGCGCCGGTGAATTTCGGCACTTCGTCGCCCTGAACCAGTTTCAGCGTGCCGGGCTCCAGGCCATAATCGATGGCGTCGAACACCAGGAGATCGTCGGCCTCCTGCACGAATTGCACAAGATAGAGACCCTGCGTGCCGCCGTCGAGCAGGCTGACATTTTCAGGCGTGACGAATAAGGCGTGGAAGACTTCGAGAGCGCGGACGCCGAAGCCCTCGTCGCCCCAAAGGATATTGCCGATGCCGAGCACGAGAACCCTGCGAGGAGTCTTGTTTGTCATGTCAGACGCCCTCGTCACGGAACTGGCGCTCGCCGGAGACCATCGAGGAGATCATCGACTGCCGCGACATGATGTCTTCGCGCACCGCCGCATAGATATGGACCATGGTGAAGGAGACCAGAACCCACATGCCGAGGTGATGCCAGGTATGAATGTCCTGGCTGTTCGGGAAGATCGAGAACACCCAGCCGAACAGAGCATATTGCCAGCTGCTGCGGCCGGCGCCCTCGGAATAGAGCGCGAAGCCGGTGACGATCATGAACGCCGTGCCCAGGGTGAAGACGAAGAACATCATCAGATGGGCGAGCGGATTATGCCCGACATATTGCTTGGGATATTTCTCCAGAAAGGCGTACCAGCGCAATTCGTGGAAGACGCCTTTCCAGAAATCCGCGCGCCAGAACGGCACGTAGAAAATCTGCTTGGCGTGGGCGTTGCCGACGAAAGCCCAATAGATGCGGAACAGGAACAGCACCGCCATGGTCTGCCCCGCCGCGAAATGGGCGAAGCGGATATAGCCCATCTGGAAATGCGCGCTGGCCTCGCCGGTCACGCTGTCCGGCGGCGTGCCGATCAGATAGCCGGTGATAAAAAGCGTCACCATGCAGAGCGCGTTGACCCAGTGCCAGAGCCGCACCGGCGCCTGGTAGACATAGACCGTGCGGCGCGCGACGGTCTTTTCGCCATGCGAGTCCGTAATATCGTTGACCTGCGTTATGACATTCATCGCGGCCTCCCCGATCGTATTATGTTTTTAGCCTTTTCCCTTCTCCCCTCGCGGGAGAAGGTGGCTCGCCGCGCGAACGGCGAGACGGATGAGGGGGCGTTTTAAACGACCAAGACCCCCTCATCCGGCGCTTCGCGCCACCTTCTCCCGCAAGGGGAGAAGGGACGACCGGCGCCTCGCCCTTTACCGCACCTGCACTTTCGCCATTTCCTGGCCGTCCTCGCTCATGACATGCGTCGAGCAGGCGAGGCACGGATCGAAAGAATGCAAGGTGCGCAGGATCTCGACCGGCTGGTTGGGATCCGCCATCGGCGTATCCATCAGCGAGGCTTCGAAGGCGCCGATATTGCCTTTCGGATCGCGCGGGCTGCCGTTCCAGGTGGTCGGCACGACCGCCTGATAATTATCGATCTTGCCGTCCTTGATCCTGATCCAGTGGGCCAAAGCCCCGCGCGGCGCCTCGGTGAAGCCCACGCCCTTGACCTCGGACGGCCAGGTCTTCGGGTCCCATTTGTCGACATTGGCGGTCGAGCTGTCGCCATTCTTGATATTGGCGATCAGCTTGTTCTGGAAATGCCGCATCTTATAGGCCGCCCACTGGCTCTCCAGCGCGCGCGCCGCGGTGCGGCCGAGTGTCGAGAACAAAGCGTTGACCGGCAGGCCGAGGTCGGTGAGCACCTTTTCGACCGGCTCCTTGAACTCCGGCTTGCCCTGCGCATAGCCGACGATCCAGCGCGCGAGCGGGCCGACCTCCATCGCATGCCCCTTCCAGCGCGGCGACTTGATCCAGGAATATTTGCCGCTCTCGTCGAGGCTTTCGATATTGGTGCGCGTGCCCTTGGTGTTGGGGCCGAGCTCGTAATGCGGGTCGGTAATGCCGTCCCAGGGATGCAGCCCCTTGGTCTCGTCCGGATATTTGTACCAGCTATGGGTCACGAACTCCTGGATCTCGTTCGGATCGCGATGATCGACCGGAT